>CAYOQW010000082.1:0-6222 GCA_964406175.1 uncultured Candidatus Saccharibacteria bacterium | reverse complement strand
GGTGTGCATCCCGTTCTCCTTTCAGGAGTCCGGAATGTATCGCGACTTCTACATTTATAGCTTATAGCCGACCATACGGAGGAACTCCTTGCGCTTGAGTTGGTCGTCTGCCGTCTCGACCCCCTTGGGCGGCCCGCCGTCGATGATCCCCATGATACCCCGACCTTGCTCGGTCTGCGCGACGATCACTTGCGTAGTATTGGCGGTAGCGCAATAGATCTGACAAACTTCCCTCACATCCCTGACGGCAGGCAGGATATTGATCGGGTACGCATTCCCCAGGACGATCATGAAGCAATGACCTGCCCCGATAGCCTGCACGTTTTTAACGGCGATGGCGATCAATTCGTCCCTGTTCCCGCTTTTTCGGATAAGACAAGGCCCCGAAGCCTCTGCAAAGGCCAGGCCAAATTCGATCTGAGGATTGACGTTGACGATCGCTTCATGGAGGTCCTCGACGGTCTTGATGAAATGAGCCTGACCAAGGATGAAATTCATATCCTCGGGTTTTTCAATCGTAACTTGAACGAGTTCCATAGGACTTTCCTCTTTCGCTGATAGATACGAACTGACTCCCAGAACAGGACCGATCAGCCCGATACGCGGGTCCACTCATGCAGTACCAGTGCAGGAGCCACGATCCCCGCAGTCTCGGTCCGCCAGATGCGGGGCCCCAGGGAAAAAGGAATGACATTTGAGCCTAGAGCAAGGTCGATCTCCTCCTCAGCCCACCCTCCCTCAGGCCCGACGAATAGTGCTATCGTCCGCGCATCGGGGCAGGTACTGTGAATTGACCGCAGGGTGTCAGATCGCTCTTTTTCCCAGGCGATGAGACGCAGATCTGCGTCCTGGCTCGCTGCCAATGCCTGTTCAAAGGATACTGCTTCGCTAAACCGCATCAGCTTCACACGACCGGACTGCTCCGTCGCTTCTTCGATAATGCGGGGGATGCGATCCGCCCGTTTGATCACATGGGTAGCACAGAAGCGGGAAATGACCGGGGTCAGTTCGCTGACACCCAGTTCAACAGCCTTCTGTGCTATGAATTCCAGCTTTTCCTTTTTGGGCACCCCCTGGAAGAGCCGGATCCTCAACGCACTTTCGGTCCCGGGATCCCGATGCTCACTGACCTCGATCGCACAATGGTGACCCGAGATCGTCCTGATACAGGCCTGGTATTCACCGCCCCGGCCATTGAAGACGACAATGCTCTCCCCGATTGACACCCGAAGTACACGTATCAGCTGATGAGCCCTATCCCGGGGAGCATCAATAATCGTGCCACTGACAAGAGGCAGGTCGAGAAAGAATCGATGCATCAGAGTATCCGCTTGAGTTCCGAAAGTGCTTCGAAATTGTCTGGATCAAGGGCGATCGTCCGGCGAAAAGCCTTGGCGGCAGGAGCGGTGTCACCTTTCCAGAGGTATACTTTACCCAGAAGATAGTGGAATTTCGACACATCAGCCGCAAGGTCGATCGCTCTCTGTACCGCGGCTGCAGCAGCATCGTATTGCTGCAGCCCGATGAATGCCAGCGCCAGATTGTAATGATTGACGGCCCTGCGGGGAACCGCCTGCGCCAGTATCGTCAGCCGGTCAACTGCGGTCTGAAAATGGTTCAAATGATATGCTCCAAGCCCCGCGTAGCGGATGAATTCCAGGGAATCAGGATAGAGAACCAGTAACCGATCCGTCTCACTGACCAGTGTCAAATAATCTTTTTTCAGAAAAAGGAATTTTATCCTCCGAAGTCCTACCGCTTCATCCTGCGGATGGTAGGTAGAGAGTGTCTCGATCGTCAGCTCGAGCTGCTCCAGCTGATGTTTTCTCTCATATTCCTGAGCGACCCTCAGACCGATCTCCAGCTGATTGGGATCAAGAGTGTAGGCCTGGTCGTAGGCATGAAGTGCATCATCATACCGCCCGAGGACATCGTACGCCTTACCCATACCTACCAGCCCAGCCACGCTCTTTGGGTTGTTCTTCAGAACTGCCTGATAGCAGAACAGACTGTTATGCACGTGCTCTTTGTTGTCCGAAGAACTGGAGATCTCACGGAGCGTCTCCCCGAGAAGCAGCATATTATCTTCCGTCGGCTCGAGACGGGTCAGCTTTTCCAGGGTCACTCGCGCCTTGTCCAGCTTGCCCTGACTGAGCATCGATGTCGCCAGCTCCCGCAAAAGCTTAGGATCGTCCTCTCCTACCCCGCTCGCCTGGAACAAAAAATCTTCTGCTGCCTGAAAGACCCCTTTTTTGGCTGCCTGCCTCGCCTTTCTGGTCAGAGAACGTCTCGTTTTTTCATGAACATCCGCGGTTGAAGCCTCTTGCTCGGAAGGCGTCTGCGAATCAGATCCTGCCAACTGATCTCCTGCACGTCTGGGCAGAAGCAGTACCGCCCTGATGACGAGACCACACAGGAACAAAAGCGCGATCAGTCCAAAACAGATCTCTGCTGCAAATCCGTTCATTTGGTCTCTGGTTTCAAAACAGTGATCTTGTCCACCGGAAATTCCATGCGTCGGAACACCTGCCCCTCTACCTCCACCAGCATCGTATGCTTCAGGACACGGACCTCGAGTATCCTGCCCTTACCCTCCGGGGTCATGACCGCGGTCCCGGGCTGGAGCATCTCGGCCCGCAGCGACTTGTAGACCTCGTCTTCATAGTTCAGACAGCACATCAGTCGTCCGCACTGGCCCGATATCTTGTCCGGATTCTTGGTCCCCAGGTCCTGATTCTGCGCCATTTTGACCGAGGTGGTCGGTGGACGGATGAGGAAATCCCGGCAGCAGAGATTCTGACCGCAGACACCTACCCCGCCGATCAGCCTTGCTTCATCCTTGGGGCCTATCTGCTTCAGATCGATGCGTGTACAGAACGTGGAAGCCAGGTCCTTGACCAGCTCCCTGAAATCCACCCTGCCCTCAGCGGTGAAAAAAAACGTCAAACGTTTGCCGTTATAGTTAAAATGCACTCCGACGAGCTTCATCGGAAGCTTGTGCTGACGGATACGTTCTCTGGCCTTTAAGAACGATTCTCTTTCTTTCGACGTGTACAGCTCGCGTTCTTTCAGATCCTCGTCAGTCGCCATGCGCTTGATGATCTTCAGCGGTGCAGTGAGAGTGGCCGTATCGACGTCCTGTCTGAACTGCACGGTCCCGAGCTCAAAGCCCTTGGTCGTCGAGACAATGACCTTGTCCCCTCTTTTGCAGGGAAAGGCTCCCGGAGAAAAATAGTACACCTGCCCGCCAGGGTAGAATATGACGCCGACTATCGGCTGGATCCCCTTGAGCGCTGAGATCTCACTGGTATCAGACGTTTCCAGCATTCCTGATGTATCCATGAATGACTACTCCAGACAAATAGGTAAACCGAGCAGAAGATTCTCGACATGCAGCTGAGCGTTCATACCTGCCTTAAATTCCTGTCTAAGCTTTACGATCGATTCCAGCGCCTGCTGGATGCTCCTGACCGTGCACTTGCCTGCACTTCTGATGAAATCCCCGATGAGCGGATGACGGGCCGGGGCGGATGACCCGGATGAAACCGCTTCCAGCAGCACAGCATTCCAAAGGATCTCGTAGCTGGAACAAATGACCTGAATATCGGCAGGGCTGATCTTTCCCAGTCCCCGGACATAATTGAGACGATCGGACGGCGACATCCTGAGCAGCCTGGTGTACATGGATATCTGCTCCTGCATCTGCTTTTTCTGAGCAGGGTCAGCCAGGATCGAGACAATAGCCCCGATCTCGCCGCCAAAGAAGCTGAGCCACAGGTCCTGTTCGGCCGCCTCAACCCCACAGGCGCTTAGGTACTCTGCGGCCTGCAGGCGCGGGACCCGGGAGAACGCCAGCAACCGGCAACGGGACAGCACTGTATCGAGCACGCTGTCCTGACTTTTGCCCAGGAGGATGAAGTGCGCATGAGCAGGCGGCTCTTCGAGTGTCTTCAATAGGGAATTCTGGGCATCTGCGGGCATGTCGTCGGCGTCGCGGATGATGACCGCCTTGCGGCCGCCCAGATATGACCCTATCTGTACATACTTGATCATTTCCCGCACCTGGTCGATCGAAATGCTGTTCTTTCCCTCCAGCTTTTCGAGTACCAGGTAGTCAGGATGACTGCCCCGTGCAAACAGGTCGCAGGACCTGCAGGCATCACCTGACATCGCCGGAGGATGGTTCTGACAGAGCAGCTGCCGGGCAAAGCCCATGGCTACCCGGAAGCGGCCTATTCCCTGAGGACCCTGGAAAAAATAGGCATGGGACGCCGTGTTCTGTTCCAGCTGCAGGGAAAGAGCTTTCTGCTGGCGTTCGTGCCCTATGATGCCGGTTCCACTATATGTAACCATACTGTCTGTGTGTCCTCGTTAGAGCGGAGGTATTGTAGCACACTTCGCACGAACTTCCATGATGACCAAGCTCCGATCAAAACGCGGACATCCTTTTCGCAAACCAGACGCACTACAAACCGGCATGCAAGGTGATAAACCCCGCGTGCAGACCAAAATTCGGTTTGTCCCTGCGGTAGGAATGCCAGAGATCAGGACTGCAGCTCGTACAGCTGTCCGCCTGGCAGATACTGCGTTCAGGTACCCCGAGATCGATGAACTGATGACGTACCAGACAGAGCAGGTCAGCAAACGTGCCTTCGTCCCTGTGAATGATACAGCCGGGAGCGATCCCTGCCAGCTGATCTGACACGTCAGCCACCACCTGATAGCAGCAGGGTCCGATCGCCGGACCGAGGCCGACCCGCAGATCTTCAGGAGAAATACCCATTGACCCTATGAGTGCGACACCTTCGGCGACGACACCGGCGACAATACCCCGCCAGCCGGCGTGCAGGACTCCGACCACGGTTCGTTCGCGGTCATAGAACAGCACCGGCACACAGTCAGCCCCTTTGACCGCAAGCGTAACACCACTTGATGCAGTGACCAGTCCATCAGCAGCAGGGATGATGGTATCCCGGTCGTTCTGATCGACCAGCACAACGTGCGCACCATGGACCTGCTGAGCCACGACCAGCCCGGCGTGCGTACTGTTCACCCGCTCAATAAGCGCACCCAGCCGCACGGGATCCCTCATGTCGCCATGCGATCTTGTGGTAAAACCGTGCTCTGTCATGCCGTCATCCACGAATGCACGCAGCCGGTAGATCCCCTGTTCATCTGCTGATAAACCGGATATCTTTTCTGTCATTTGTTCACGAATCCGTCGCCGGCTGACTTCAGCACCTTCCACCAGTCGGGATTGGCGCGATACCAGTCCACCGTGCGCTGCAGCCCCTGGTCAAAAGTGACCACAGGCTTGAACCTCAGCTGGTCGCGCAGCTTGGAGCAGTCGATCGCATAACGGAAATCATGACCCGGGCGGTCAGCTACCAGCTGGATCATCTCTTCGCCGCAGTCGAGCAGACCAAGTAACTTCTGCGTGATCTGAAGGTTGCTGGAGCGATCGCCGGTACCGATATTGTACACTTCGCCAGCCACGCCTTTGTGAAGTATCAGGTCAACCGCCCGACAGTGGTCCCCGGTATAGATCCACTCACGTACATTGCTGCCATCGGCGTACAGTGGTACTTTTTTCCCTTCCAGCAGATTGGTGATGAACAGAGGAATAAGCTTTTCAGGATACTGGTTCGGTCCGTAGAAATTGCAGCTATGAGTGACGATCACCGGCAAGCCATAGGTGACATGATAGGCCCGGCACAGAAGGTCGCCTCCGGCTTTGCTCGCTGAATACGGGCTGTTGGGCTCGAAGGGGTCTGTCTCCCTGAATTCACCTTCTGCAATACTGCCGAACACCTCATCGGTGCTGATCTGGACCATACGGGAGACCTTGTGTTTCCTCATCCCCTCGAGCAGAGTGAACGTGCCGATGACATCGGTCGTGAGGAAATCCTCCGGGGACTCGATCGAACGGTCGACATGAGTCTCGGCGGCGTAATTTATCACCGCATCCACTCCCGGCAGGACCGAATTGACCACGGCCTTATCCCGGATGTCGCCATGGACGAATGTGTATCGAAGATCTTTCTCGATATCACGAAGGTTCTCGAGATTCCCTGCGTAGGTCAGCTTGTCGAGATTGACGATCTCATAGTCAGGATAGGTACGCAGAATATGGTGGATGAAATTGCTGCCCATGAACCCGGCCCCGCCGGTGACCAATAGCTTCATTGCCAAACCTCCGACATCAGTAAGCCTGCACAGTAT
>CAYOQW010000081.1:0-6333 GCA_964406175.1 uncultured Candidatus Saccharibacteria bacterium | reverse complement strand
TACTAAGACTGACACAAGTCATTAGTCACTAGACATTAGCAAACGAAAGACCCTCCCCGAAACAACATCGGGGAGGGTCTCGTTTTGTTTGACTTGGCAGTATCCATCGTCTACAATCACGAAAGGTTGCCCTAGGGCAGAGTGATACCGATACAGAACTGTTATTTGATGAGGGACTATCATAGATGACCAGACGCACCACGCTTGCAAGATGGCTGAAATGGGGAGTAGTCGGCTGTATGCTGATCGGACTGATGCTGACCGAGATCGCTCCTGCTCTCGGAGCAGGGTCACCGATCAATGTCCTCCTGATCCCGAACAAAAAAGAATACTTTGCCAATCCCGGAGATCAGATCCGCGGTGTGCTCAAAGTCCGCAATGACAGCGAAACTGACCTTGCCAATATCCGTGCGTATGCCAAAGATTTCACGGCTAATGACCAGGAGACCGGTGATCCCAAGATCCTGGACAACAGCGAGGGTTATGCCTATCAGCTCGCTTCCTGGCTGGAATTCAGCCGCGACCCGGTCATCGTGCCAGCGGAGAATTCTGTAGAGATCGAATATGTCATCAAGGTTCCCACGACCGCTTCACCCGGCGGTCATTATGCTATCCTGTACATCAGTCAGGACAATCCTGGAGAGGGACAGACCGCGGTCGGTTTCCTCAGCCAGGTCGGCAGCCTCATCCTCGTGACCGTGTCAGGTGAGGTCAGGACCGAAGGGCAGATCGTGGAATTCTATACCGGCAAAAAACTGTACGAGTACCTGCCGGTTGATCTCTATGTCCGCATGCAGAATACCGGCAATGTCCACTATCGGCCTGCAGGCACCATTTTCATCACTGATTGGCTGGACCGCACGGTCGGCACGATCGATGTCAATGAGACTGCCGGCGTGGTCATGCCCGGCAGTATCCGTAAGTACCAGTCCTTCTGGTCTGAAGCGTTCATGGTCAACGCATACAGGCTGGATGCAGAGGGGAACTATGTCAAGGACGACAAGGGGAACAAGAAGACCGACCTCATCGTCAACTGGAAAAAGATCAACCTGTTCCGTTTCGGCCTGCATCATGCCAAGGTCATTGTGGCTTTTGATACTCCCCAGGGAGAAAAGGTCGTCGAAGCGGTCACCACCTTCTGGGTCATCCCCTGGCGGCTCATTCTGCTCATCATCTCGATCATTTTCGTGCTCGGCTATGGGATCAAACGCTGGAACAAATGGTATGCTCAGCGATTGATCAGACGCTATGAAAAAATGAAAAAGATCGAACAGGTCCAGAAAAAAGTCGAGCATCAGGAATGGGAAAAACGCAAGTCAAAACGCAAGGCCAAAAAGAGCCGTATCCGTGAAAGCGTGCAGAAATGGCTGAAGAAAGTCAGCGGCGGGAACAGAAAAGATAAAGATCTTCGCTGGGAAGACTAATGCTCAAGAAAATCGGAGCCGCTCTCGCATGTGCCGTCTGCATCATCGGACTGACGAGTTCGGTCGCACGGGCTGAGACGGTGCGGCGTGCCATATCGATCACACCGTCCAAGACGGAACTGAACCTGGAAAGAGGCTCGTCCTGGCAGGGCGAGATCGAGCTTGCGATCGATGACCCCGCTGGAGTGACTTTGACGCTGGAGCCGGTTGATTTTCGCAGCATTGAGGGTGACGAAGGCGGAACACCGGAGTTCTATACGGCACAGTCGTCCGATATTTCAATGGTGCTTTCCCGCTGGATCACCCTGGGCAGCACGACGCTCACCCTCGAGCCGAATCAGCTGGTCCGCGTGCCGGTCACGATCACGGTTCCGCTGAACGCTGAACCGGGTGGGCATTACGGTGCGGTGCTGTTCCATTCCACCCCCGTCGGGACCACCTCGACCGGATCTGCGACCGGCAGCAGCATCGCGACGCTGTTTCTGGTCACCGTCGCCGGCAGGGCCGAACGCAGCGGTGAGCTCGTCGAGTTCTTCATGGGCAATGATTTCTCTGAAATCTATCCCGCTGAAGCGATCGTGCGGTTCCGCAATACCGGTAATGTCCATCTCAGGCCTACTGGCACTATCACCTTCACCGACTGGTTCGGGAATCAGGTCGGGGAGGAGGTGCTGAATCCGGCCGGCGGCAATGTCCTGCCCAATTCGATCCGCCGGTTCACGACCTTGTTCGGCAGTGAAACCAGTCTCATCAAAACGTCCGCGTTCTCTATCCCGGTGAGCCGTCCGTTCGCCATGGGCATCTATACGGCTCATCTGTCAGCGGATTTCGGAGCCGGGACGGAGATCATCACGTCGTCGGCGACGTTCGTTGTCTTCCCTTGGCGGGCTGCCTTGTTCTTTGTCCTCACTATCGCACTGTTGGTTCTTCTGTTCCTGTGGCTGAAACACAGGTATATCCAGGGCATCCTGAAGGCGGTCCGCGATCGCCGGCTGACCTGGAAATAGGAGGGTGCGAAGGGGGCGGACTGAATGCGAAGTATGAGGTATGATGGACAGTTCAGCCGATGGTGATGATGATGCAGAGGCCCCAGATGATCTGAGAGAGGGTGAGTCCGATCAGACTGGGACGTGCACTTGCTGTCGCTGCGAGGATCAGACCGCAGAGCAGGGCACTGAGGGACAGGTATGAGCTGCCCAGCAGGACGTGGGCCAGCCCAAAAAGCAGGGCATTGAATATGACCGCATTGACGATATGCAGACCCAGCTGACGAGAGCGACGGAGAGCGAAGGTCTGAAATAGGAGAGCTTTGAGCGGAGCCAGAGCGATCAGATAGATGAAGACGGCCGGACGCGAAATAGACCAGGTCTCTGAGGTGAGCCAGCTGAGCACGCTGATATTGGCTGAGAGCGGATAGAGCGAGAGCGTCACCATGGAGATGAGCAGCGTCGGGACCAGATAGACTTGAAGTTGGGGCAGGTTTTTTTGTGTGCGTATATCAAACACCTCGTTCATGGTCCGACGCCTCTGTAGGATCCACAGACTGTAGGCGACCAAGGGAAGGTACAGCAGCAGACCGCGAAGCGGATCAGCCGGCTGCAGTGCCAGAAAACCGGAAAACAGGAAGAATGCAACAAATTCGGAAAGCAGATAGATAGGATGATCAATGAACCGGTGAGTTCCGGCTGCTTTGTCCCTCGATGCAGGCTTTGTGCTCTGGCCGCTCTGTTCGTCTTCCAGCAGGAGATCGACAAAGTATTCTTCTTCCCCGATATGGAGACCATTGATGAAGTCCGCGGCCGATGAGGGGTTCTTCCCTTCGGATTGCAGGGTGGTGACCTGCAGCCAGCCATCTCGGGTGCCGACGAACAATTTGCCGGATGACGGATAGAGTTCTCCTGGTGCGAGGCTGACCCCGAGCAGGGGAACGGCCGCGATCGCACGATGGATCTTCACCCGCTTGCCACGGAACGTGGTCCAGGCGAGCGGCTTTTTGTAGCTGGAGCGAACGCGGCGTTCGCATGCTATCGCGGTCTGATCCCAGTCCAGGCAGCTTTTGTCCGCATTGAAATCTTTTTCATAACAAAAGGTGGCCAGGGCTTCCTCCTGCGGTACCGGTGTAATGGTCCCTTCGATGTAGGCTTTGACCGTGTCAGCGACCATGCCGGCTGCGACCTGCATCAGCTTCTCCTCCAGGGAGAAAGCGGTATCATTGGGCTCAATGGCGACGGTTTTTTGCTCCAGAATGTCCCCGGCGTCGAGGGCTTCTGCCATGATCTGAATCGTGACCCCGGTTTCCCTGGAGCCGTTCAGTATGGCAGACGGGATGGGTGTCGCCCCTCTCAGGGTCGGCAGGAGCGAGGGGTGGATATTGAGACAGCGGTATTTTGGCTTCGTCAGCAGGGCAAAAGGGACGATCTGACCGTAGTCCACGGTCACGATCAGATCCGGGGCGAACTGGCTCAGCACCTCGTCCGCTTCGGCTGCAAGTTTCTTGGGCGTCAGCACGGGGATGCCGTTGGTCGCTGGATCTTCAGAGAGTGCTTTTCTCAAGGGAGATGGGGTGAGCACTCTCCCTCTGCCGGCTGGTCGGTCCGGCTGAGTGACGATGCCGGTGATCGCGAAGCTGGAGTCAGTTTTGGTAAGTGCAAAGAGTGATCTGAATACCGGTATCGAGAAGTCGCCGGAGCCGATGAAGACCAGCCGGACGGTTTTGTCGTTCACTTCTGACCTCGCTCTCGTAGTTTATTCCGTTTCCAAAGCGTGAGGGCCTCGTCTGCGTCTGCGACTTTGTCCTCTCCGAACACCCAGGTGTGCCGGGCTTTGATCTTGGCTTCGGTAGTGGTGACCACTTCAGAGAGTGTGAACATTCCCTTTTCCTCGGCGATCGCGGAGATCAGGCACAGGTTGAACAGGACGTCGCCGAGTTCTTCTCTGATGTGAGCTGGGTCGTTTTCATCGATAGCCTCGTCTAGCTCGACGGCTTCCTTCTGGACAAAGCCGGACATCTCCTTCAGTCCCTGCTTCTGATCCCAGGGGCAACCGCCGGGTGAACGAAGAATCTTTGCCAGGTCGAGCAGCTGCTCGACCCGCACCTCAGACTTTGTAGGCATGTTTCGATCTCACATCAGGTTAGTCATCGTCATCGGTGTCTTCTTCATCCCGGGGAATGTACTGGAGCAGGGTAGGGTCGTCGATATAGTCAGTAAAGAGTATTCCATTCAAATGGTCGACCTCATGCTGGGCCACGCGGGCGGGAAATCCCTTCAGCTTTTTCATAAATGGCTTGCCGGTGAGGTCCAGGCCGGTGATCTTGATGAATCGATGTCTCGTGACCGGGCCGTACCAGCCTGGGACCGAGAGGCAGCCTTCTGTGTCTTCGACTTCGTCCTCGCTCAGGAACGTGATGACGGGGTTGATGATGACGTACAGTGGGAACGGCTTCGGGTCGGCATTCTTGGGCTCGAGGTGGTTACCGATGACGATGAGGCGTTTGGAAATGCCGACCTGGGGAGCAGCAAGTCCGACGCCATAGGAATCGACCAGAGTGTCGACCATGTCGGCAGCGAGCTTCTGGATCTCAGGGGTCACCTCCCTGATCTCTTTGGCGATCAGGCGAAGGGTAGGATGGTTGTCGGTCAGGACGGGAAGAGTAGCCATGGGAACGACGAAGCGTAAGGACTAAACGTAAGGTCTTTGTATGGGTGATTCATGAATCACCCATACAGTCTACACAGTCAAACAGGCTGGTCTAGAGCAGGTCTATGGGGTCGACGTCCACGGTCCAGGTCCCTGAGACATATTCTAGCAGAGGTATCGGATTTTGTCCCTGCAGGACGATGTGGTAGTAGTAGCGGTCTCTTTTTTTTGCGATGAAGGCGGGGACCGGTCCCAGGATCTCGGTCTCTGCCTTGTGCGGTTCCAGCGTTTTGATCAGCTGTTCACAGAGCTCTATCGCCTGAGCTTCGGTCGGGGCGTTGATGCTGAGTTTGACGAACCGGGAAAAGGGTGGATAGCCAAAAGCCTCTCTCCCCTTGATCTCATCGTTATAGAACTGGCCGTAGTCCTCGTCCCGGGCTGACAGAATGTAGCTGTTCTCCGGCGAGTAGGTCTGGATGATCACCCGACCCGGGTCCGTCCTCCGGCCAGCCCGGCCGGCCACCTGGGTCAGCAGCTGAAAGGTCCGTTCGCCAGCCCGGAAGCTGGGGAAGAACAGGCTCTGGTCGGCGAGGATGACGCCGACCAGGCTGACCGCCGGGATGTCCCAGCCTTTGGCTATCATCTGGGTGCCGATGATGATGTCGACCTGATGACCGGTGATCTTTTCATGTACCTGCTGGAAGGAGTCGACAGCTCCGGTGCTGTCCGCATCGACCCGCAGCAGCCGGGCGTCCGGGAAGAGTTTGGCCACATCGTCCACGACCTGCTGGGTGCCGGCCCCGAGGTATTTGATCTTGGTCCCCTGACACTTGGGGCAGACCTCTGGAGGTCGCTCATAGCGGCCGCAGTGATGGCAGATGAGCTTGCCTGTCTGCTGATAGGGTGACTGGTGCAGCGTGAGTGGCAGTTCGCAGACAGGACACATGAGCACATGACCGCATTCGCGGCAGAACACATAGGTCGAAAAGCCCCGTCGGTTCAAAAAAAGCATCACCTGTTCGCCCCGTCCCAGGGCAGCCTTGATCTCTTCCTGGAGCTTCAGGCTGAGCGTGGTGCGGTTGCCGGCTTTCATCTCGATCCTGAGGTCCACGATACTGATATCGCGTTTGGTGACCGTGGTGGTGCCGGTGGCGTCATGATTGATGCGGTCAGGCAGCTCCAGCAGCTTCCAGCTGCCATGCTGACATTGATAGTAGGTCTCGATACTGGGCGTCGCTGAGCCGAACACGACGGTAGCTTTACGTTGTTA
>CAYOQW010000080.1:0-6371 GCA_964406175.1 uncultured Candidatus Saccharibacteria bacterium | reverse complement strand
GACAAAAAACTCTACAAACACAATGACCTCAAAGCCATGGAAGAGCAGATCCAGGCTTCCGTGGGCCAATGCGACCGCATCGTCCTCATCACGGACGGCGTGTTCAGCATGCGGGGTGACAATGCCGACCTGCCCGCGATCCAGGAGATCATCAGCCGCTACGATGACAAATTCCCCCAGAACATCGTGCTCCTCGTGGACGACAGCCATGGTGTCGGCGCCTACGGTGCCAAGGGCCGGGGTACGGTCGAGCATACCGGAGCCGGTAGCGTCGATGTCCTCATCGGCACCCTTGGCAAGGCGTTCGGCGCCAACGGCGGCTATGTAGTGGCCAATGAGACCATCATCAACTACCTCAGAGAAAAAGCCGTCACCTATATCTACTCCAACCCGATCACCGTCGGAGAAGCTGCAGTCGTACTGAAAGTACTCGAGATCGTCGACACCCCGGCCGGAACCGCCAGGCTCAAGCATCTGGGCGACATGACCCGCAAGTTCCGCGACGGCATCGTGGCCATGGGCTACGAAACCCTGCCCGGCGCTCATCCCATCGTCCCCCTGATGGTCAGGGACACCGCCAAGACCTCAGCCCTTATCCTGTTCCTCCGGGAACATGGCGTGCTGGCGACCGGACTGAACTACCCGGTCGTCCCGGACGGCGACCAGTCCATCAGATTCCAGGTCAATGCTGACCATACGTCCGCTGACATCGACGCCGTGCTCGGAGTACTGAAAGCGTACAAAGACAAGGCATAAGGTTACTTGCTAATATTTCGTAAAGAGAGGAGACGTACCTGAGTGCGTCTCCTCTCTTTGTCCCTGTCGTATACATGTTCACCTCAGGTTGATCCTGTCCCGCTATTTGTTCTTGAGACTCGCTCTTCTGAGCAGTCTTGTCTGCCCGGCGCTCCTCAGCATGCACCCCTCTACCATTGCTACAAAACCCTTATCTCCCAATGCTTGATCAGCATGATGACCGCGGGCAGATCTCCCTCTATCATCTGACCTGGCATCTGCGTATTAATGTATCATCCCGCGACCGGATATGGACTTTACCTGGGATTGACGAAGATCGGGAATACTTTCAGCGGTTTCCGATTTTTCTGGGCCAGAAGCACACCAAACATGACAAACTTGCCCTCCTGAACATCCTTTTCCAGTCCCATGGCCTTTTGTGATTTATAAAAGGCCATAGCTGCCTGCTGTACCTTGATCTGGGCTTCCACAGGATCCTGAATATGTCTATCACCAACGATCGTTTGAAAAAGGAAGATCTGGGGATCCGCTCTGGCAGTGACCGCTCGCGCTGTGGCAGCATCGTTTTCTTCGCTAGTCCGGCTCGAGCATACCATGATCCTGGCCTCAAGCTCAGGATTCGTCAGCGCGAGGGTCTCCGCACTCAAGCCTACGACCGCATATCTCGCCCGATGCAGCAGCGGCTTCATGATCTCCTGCCTGTGGTCAGGATCTGCTGCAGCACGCTGCTCGATATCCCTGGCCGTCTCGACTGTCCGTTCCATCTGCATATAGAGCAGATTACGCCAGACCAGTTGCTGGATGTCGCTCTGTACTACGGTGGGATAGTCCATGGTGACATTCTGCACCAGTGAAGCGATCGTATCGCTGACCCCGAAAAAATGCCTGATACCAATGAGATATTTACCAGTTTCTGATCGCTTCTCTACCTGCTCACGGTTCAGAAGACGGAGTGCGGCATGGAGGATCAGTGCTTTCTGAACATGGTCCTGATCTCTCATCTCAGCAGGTTCGACCCCATAGAAGGCACAGGACAGGGACAGGACTTCATCCAGGAGAGCCGTGACTTTCAGGTCTTCGATCAAGGCCCTGGTCGAGAGCACCTTTTGTTCTGTGACCGCCTGCTCGATCATCGCATCAGTCAATGGTTTCCCTCGTTCGATGACCTTCCCCAGTCCGATATAGAGCGAGCGATCATCGGTATCTGCCGTGATCTCCAACCCATGGATGTGAACATCGTCATCCTCACGCCCGATGGTCTCCAGTGCCAATGCGAGCTCTTCCCGGTCAGCGATACCCTTGGCAAGTCCGCCATCCGGAGCATGATCCGAATCGTGGTCATCCGCCGCACAGAAAGCATGCAGGTCCCCTGAGGGATCGAGCCTCAGCCCGCTTCGACTGAAATGGCCCACGATCTGCTCCAGAATGTCATGGAGACCTCTCTCTCGCGCCTGGCGGCAAGCAAGTTCCATATCCCGCTGCCACTCCAATTTCGCCGAGGGATCATTCAGATCACTCCTGCCTCCACGCGAACGTTTGTCAGGCATCCCACGGGGGCTGGCCCCGATCCATAATGCATACTTGACCCGTTCATCCAGACAGGAGGAAGCATACAGGGCACAATTCATATCCATTTCGCGTTTTAACTCATTCCCATACACATCTTTGCTGATCATCGCAGCAGCATTGAGTAGTGCCAAGATATAATCATACAAGAATTGCTCTATCCTTTGCCGTCGCTTTGCAACCGCCCCTCTATCCTCTCTCCTTTCGTCTTCACTCTGCGGAAGCACGTTCGGGGCCTGGTCATGATCTCCTTCGAAATACTGTTCTATCAGAGGCGGAACCATAAGCTTCGTAGCGGAACTATTCATCGAGGTGTCTTCTATCAAAGACTCTCGCATCTCTTGTACGGCCTTTTGGTCCGGGAATCCATCAATGGTCAGCAGGAGCTCTGCCCGGCGTACCGGTTCCATGTCTGCATTACCGTTCCTGCCATCCAGCTGTGCCAACAAGGCATTGACGCCTGCCTCACGCATGACAACAGACGCGGGCAGCGGGGCATCGGTGCCTTCCTGTACTCCAGGGGTCTCAAACGATACTATTCTTGGCAAGAGTTGACCTCAAGCGGGTATAAATCTGATATGAAAGTATACAAGTATACCACACATATGAGATAGAGGAAATCCCCCCGCTACTTGGCCATCCTCTACTCTGTCGTCTCAGATCCACCCCGTGGCGATCAAAGCTCTGATAAGATCAGGATCTGACTTCATCCGTTTCCGACGGACGTACAGCCTTTGTTCTGGTCCCCCACAGCCCGGTCAATGCACCGGTCTGTGCCCTCACCAGAGCGAGTCCGGTCGAAGGTAAAGCAGTATACGCAGGGAACACCAGGTATCGTGGTTCCCAGCGAGGAAGAAATTTGGCCTTAAATCCATGCAGCCCACGAAAGTTGTAGAACTGGTTCATATTATCAAAGATGAAATTCAATGCCTTTTCGGCCAGAGGGTCATCCGGATGCTCGCCCACGCCGGCCAGCGGGCTGAGGCCGAAGTTGAAGGTCACATGTCCCTCAGACTGGGCGTGCTCGATCAGACCGAGGAAGAGATAGTCCATCAGCCCGTTCTCCAGCACCGTACGATGCCGCATGAGGTCGACTGTGACCTCGTCACGGGCATACTCCCGCATATAGTTGGCAAAGGCCACGATGCGGCCTTCTGGGCCCGTCACTGTGATGAGCCGACAGGTCTGCAGATAGTCGGGGTCGAAAGCACCCAGCGAAAAATACTGCTCCCGGCCATGCATGTGGGCCAGCCACTCGTCGCTGATGGCCTGCAGCTCAGTCAATAGTGCGACTGAATGTTCCGGTTCGTGGAACTGGATGGTGTATCCCAGCTTGGTGAATTTGTTCCTGGCGGTACGCAGGTCCTGCTTCTTCTTGCCCACCAGATCAAAGGTCGACAGGTCCACGATCGCTTCATGGCCCAGGGTGAGCACCTTGAATCCAGCTTCCTTATAAGTCTCCAGCTGATCGGCCAAGGTCTGGAAAAAGACCGGGATCCAGTCATTGGCCCTGCACATGGCCTGGAACTGGAGGATCGTTTCCCGGGCTTCTTCCGGAGGCCCGATGGGATCCCCGAGGGTCAGGGCTGTACGGTTCTTGTGCACATAGGCGACCACTGAGGACTGGTAGAAGAAATACCGTTTGTCCTCAAAAAGCGTATAGCGGGCGATGGCAGAGCGTCCCCATTGTTCCACGATCGCCCTGGCTCTGGCTCTTTCTGCTGCCGTGACGCGGTTGCGGATGAGCACTGGTCTGAGGACCAGGAACAGTGTCGTCATGGCCACATAGAGCGCGATCGCGTAGATCGAGTCAGCGAAGTATCGCCCATAGCTCGTGGTCGGCACGATCCCCGAAAATGAGAACTGTGTGAACATGAGAAAGGTCTGATCGACTGCACTCGGCAAACTGTAGTTGACGTGAAAATGCCGGTCGAGGAAATAAAAGCCGATGACACCGTAGCTGAAGACAAAGACAACAGCCGTCAGTATCAGGGACCAGGCCTGCCGGAACGAGGGATCGTCAGACCGTACTGAGAAAAGATAGCGATATCTGAGCAGCAGCCCCAGCAGCAGCACAGTGAACAGTGCTTCCTCGATGTCCAGAGCTTTGAACAGATGCGTCGCGATGGACAGGACAAGCAGGCCCATGGTGAGATACCAGGCGACCAGTTTGCGACGCCACAGGTGCTGGGACAGGATGATGAGGAAAAAGCTGATCATGACCGTGAGCAGACGGCTGCTCTGCCGTACTGCCAGCGGTACGAACAGCGACAGCCAGTGGTGTCGATGTGCCATTCCCGGGGCTACCGCGGAAAAAAAGTTGACCACCGCCATGACAAAGGTCAGCAGAGCGAGCAGATGTACGACACCATCTGCCTTCCAATACCGGTTCGTTCGGTGCAGCACCGCGGGAAGATGCATAGGGCCTCTCTGTGATGAAAAAGTTACCTGCTTTCTGTGGTCCTGTCCCACTCGCGGCTGACCCACCTCGTCGCAGGATCCAGCTGCCCGGACCAGAACGTCCAGTCATGCGTACCGGAAGGGGTGACCAGCGTCACCTCAAAACCAGTTGACCTCAGGAGCTGCTCGAGCTCCCGGGTTTTCTCCAGTAATCCGTCGTCCAGACCGGTGTCCAGGAACACATGCAGGTCATGAACCGACAGCGAAGGAATGTATTCAACCGGTGAATTAGCCCGGATGGTCTCTTTGCTGTCCTGGATCAACAGATCGGACAAGGCATTCTGCTCGATGGCCCCATAGCCGGAGATCGCTGCCGCCTGACCGAACAGGTCCTGATGGTGCAGCGAGATGTTCAGAGCTCCGAACCCGCCGGACGACAAGCCCATGAGCGAACGGTAGCCGGTCTCGGCCCTGGTCTGGAACGTGTTGTCGATGTAGGTGACCACGGTATCTGCGATGAAGTCCTCATTGGGCTGCTTCCCGTCGGTGGAATTGATGTACTGCGTATCATAGAGCAGTCCGCCATTTCCATCAGGGAATACTGCGATGAAAGGGGAAACCGTACCCTCGTCGATGAGACGGTCAAACGTTTCCTGTGCTTTGCCCCCATCCAGCCAGTCCTCTGGCACTCCGGGCGATCCGTGCAGGAGGTAGAGCACCGGATAGAGGACATCCGTGTTCTTTTCATCATAGCCCTTGGGCAGATACACCAGTACCTCGCGGGAGTCCTCAGCACCAAAGGGCAAAGTGAAGTTGACCAGCTGCGAATTTGCAATTGCCGTCACATCACGAAGCGAATTGAGATCCAGGATCGAATAGTTTTTTGCCGAAAACGGGTTGTAGTTGGGGAAGAGCAGGAATGTTTTGCTCACCTGGGACGGGAACAGAACTGCTATGGCAGCCAGGAACAATCCGATAGCTCCGATGGAGTACCAGACGATCCTGCGACGTGAAGAAATACGGTTGGCCATGGGGAGATCCGAGACAAGTATACGTTAGGAGCTAAGTGCCTGTATGGCAGTCCGAGCATACAACGGAATCTGACTTTGCAAAAGTGGTGAAAGCTCTGCCGTCATCTCGGTCGATACCGGCTCGATCGCCAGGATGCGGATCGCCGGCAGCGGCAGTCCAAGCTTCTGGCCGAGTTCTATGATCTGCAGCACGTCGCCTTCATGCGACGTCAGCTGATTGCCCTGTTTGCGGGAAACAAGCTCATCAGGTGCCACCACGACGGACTCTCCGGGCTGTTTGCCCATGTACGCGCAGTCCACCACCACGATGCGTTCGGTCTCCTCCGTGAACAGGGTCAACAGCAGCATGCCGTCGTTGGCCGCCTCGACCAACGAGAAGCCGTCCTCCAGCCCCTGGTCCTGAATGTGGTCGATGACATACAGCCCGATGCCGTCATCGCCCTTGGCAAAATTGCCCATGCCCACGATGTATCGCTGCTTATTCATCCGTATTCCTTGTGTGTAATGTCATTCCCGCGCAGGCGGGAATCCAGAAAGAGAAAACGAAAAAAATAATTACGCCCCCGATATCCTATCAAACAGATCTTCCCAGTTGGGATTCTCTTTTTCAATCAACTT
>CAYOQW010000079.1:0-6431 GCA_964406175.1 uncultured Candidatus Saccharibacteria bacterium | reverse complement strand
GGCAGAGACGGGAACACAGATGGTAGGCCCGCCCCAATCCTCGGGGATGAGACCGATCTGGCTGATGTCACGTTTGACGCGTTCGATATCTGCTCCGGGTTTGTCGATCTTGTTCATCGCGACGATGATAGGCACCCCGGCGGCCTTGGCATGGTTCATGGCTTCGATGGTCTGCGGCTGCACCGAATCATCCGCTGAGACCACGAGGATGGCGATATCAGTGACCTGAGCGCCACGGGCCCGCATCTGGGTGAAGGCTTCGTGCCCGGGAGTATCGATAAAGGTGATCTTGCGTTTGTTCTTCTCGACCTGATAGGCACCGATATGCTGGGTGATGCCGCCGGCTTCACCTGCTGCGGCCTGGGTATTGCGGATCGCATCGAGGAGCGACGTCTTGCCGTGGTCGACGTGTCCCATGACCGTCACGATCGGAGGACGGGTCTTGAGCTTCTTTACATTTTCCTCTGCCAAAAGCAGCTTCAAACGGTTGGTCGTGCCGACTACATCGTCGAGCTGATCATCCATTTCACCTTTTTCCTCAGCAACCTGGAAGCCGAACTCATCAGCGATGATGGCCGCGGTATCAAAATCAAGCTCGTCGTTGATATTGGCAAAAACACCATTGGTGATGAGTACTTTCAGGATGTCGGACGTGGTCGTCTCCAGGCGGACAGCCAGGTCCTTCAGCGGGATCACGAGAGGCAGGTTCACGATGCATTTGACGCTTTCTCCGGCTACCGGCTCTGGCACAGCCACCTCATAGGAGGCTCTGAGCTTGGCTGCATCGGGATCGGAGATCCTCTTGCCGCGGACTTGTAGTTTGAGCTGGAGCTGAATGGCCTTCTGGAGGATCTCTTCCTCAGTTTTCTTCAGTTCAGCTGCGAGTTGTGTGACCGTAAGCATATATTCCCCTGACTAAAAAAGCACCGTCGGCCGGCGCTTTTGGAAAAACCGTCCAGACACGACAAACTATGTCAAAACCGCACCTCTGTCACTATCATCGGTTGGTCATCTCGGGCACCACATTGATGAGCCGTTTGATGAACCCGTCTTTGACCGCATTGGTTTCCTCCGTGGTCATGGTGACTTTCAGCACATGGTTCAATGCTTTTTTCTTGATCGCCAGATCAAAGCACGCTACCTGAGCGCAGATGTACGCACCTCTCCCGTTCAGTTTGCCTTTGGGACCGTCCACCACGACCTTCGACTCCGGAGTGCGCACGATGCGCACCAGCTCCTGTTTCGGCTTGGACTCCCGGCATCCGATGCAGGCTCTGAGGGGTATCTTTTTCCTGTCGGCAGGTGTCTTTTTGGAGGTAGACATACAACTCCTCAGCCTGACGTAGAGAAAACCTGATAGAGTATACCTGCTTTATGGCTGTTTAACAAGGTTTTGCGCCGATCGGACGAACGTCCCGAATTCTTCTTCGCTGATCACGATGACTCCTGCTGCCTGCGCTTTGTCCAGTTTCGATCCGGCATCATGCCCCGCGACCAACACGTCCAGCTTTTTGGTCACGCTCGAGGACACGCTGCCGCCCAGGTTCCGCACCAGCTCTTCTGCCTCCGGCCGCGTCCAGTGGTCCAGCCCGCCGGTGAAAAGGAAGGACTTGCCGGCGAACGGTGAGCCGGCAGGGGCCTGAGCCGGCAGAGTCACCCTGATACCAGCATCCTCGAACTGCTGGAATAGTTCCAGGTGCGGAGTCGCTTGAAAATAGTCATACAGATCCACTGCGGTCAGGTCTCCGATGCCCTCGATATACTGCCAGGTCTCTACCGTCCGCAGCGCTCCCTGCTCCCAGACCATTACCGGACTGACTGCGGTGTCACTGGACGGCAACGCCGGAACAAGTGCAGCCGCGATATCAGCCGCCATCTGGGAGCCGATACCGGGAATACTCAAGGCATACAGGAAACGAGCCAGGGCAACTGTTTTGCCTGTCTGTATCGCTGCTAAAAGGTTTGACGCTGCCTTTTCCTTGAAGCCTTCCAGCCCCAGAACCTGTTCAAAGGTCAGTGTGAAGAGGTCTGACGGGTCCTTGATCAATCCCTCGGTCAAAAGCTGTTCGACGATCCTGATGCCCATGCCGTCGATGTTGAAGGCACCCTTGGACACAAAGTGGGCGATCTCCCGCACCCGCCGGGGAAAACAGTCCCGGTTCGTGCAGCGTATGACGACACCCGTCTCTTCTCGCTGGGCAGGAGCACCACACACAGGACAAGTTGAAGGCATAAGGAACGGCACTTCCTGCCCGGTTCTAAAACCAGTAAGGACTTCAATGACTTCCGGTATGATATCGCCAGCTTTGTGGATGATGACCGTATCGCCGACCCGGATGTCCTTGCGCGAGATCTCATCCTGATTGTGCAGGGTCGCCCGGCGCACGGTCGTGCCCGCTAACTGCATAGCACGCAGATTAGCTACAGGGGTGAGCACACCAGTACGGCCGACCTGGACCGAAATACTCTCGACCACGGTAGTGACCTGCTCGGCAGGGAACTTGTAAGCAATACCCCAGCGCGGACTTTTACCGACGAAACCAAGGCGTTTCTGCTGATCAAGAGAATTAACCAGCACGACCACACCGTCGATCCCGTAGGGAAGGGACGCCCTGGACGCAGGTATTTCCTGATAGAACAGGACCGCATTGCGCAACGAGCTGCAATACCGGGTATGCGGGTTGGTCTTGAAACCCAGCCGTTTGGCGAGCAGATGGATCTGTTCGTGGGTCGTGATCCCGATCTCTCTGGCATTGGCCAGCTCGTAGACGAACAGGTCCAGCTTGCGCTTTGCCACGATGGCAGAGTCCAGCTGACGGAGCGTCCCGGCCGCGGCATTGCGCGGATTGGCAAACGGCGGCAGCTCGCGCTCGACCTGCTCAACGTTGATGCGGTCGAACGAGGCTTTGCCCAGGAACACTTCTCCCCGGAATTCCAGATGCGAAAGGTCCATGCCACGGAATTCCTCACCAGCCTGACCCAGGTCCAGACGCAGGGGCAGACTGCCTATAGTTCTCAGATTCTGGCTGACATCTTCGCCCACTTTGCCGTCACCCCTGGTCGCACCCCGGATGAACAGTCCGTCGTCATAGTGGAGTGTGATAGCGAGTCCATCGATCTTCAATTCGGCATAGTAGTCTATCTGTTCATCCGGCAGCAGCTTGTGCAGCCGTTCTTCCCAGGCGTTCAGTTCGCCCTCATCAAAAACGTCGTTCAGGGACATCATGGGATAGGCATGCTCGAGCTTGTGGAACATGTCCAGAGGCTTACCGGCCACCCGCTGGCTGGGAGAATCCGGGGTGATGAGATCAGGATACAGGGTTTCCAGCGCGGTCAGCTCATGCTTCAGCGAATCAAGCGCTTCTTCGCTGATCTCCAGGTTCTCCTCCACGTGCATCTGATAGCGGTAGCGGTCGATCTCCCGGCGGAGAACGATCAGACGGGCTTCTGCTTCGGTATGGCTCAGGGGCATAAGATCCTCGGGATATAGGTATCGTAAGGGCGGTGCGTCAGAGCGGATCCGTAAGGGGGGTTCATGCCCCCCCCTTACTACCTGCCACGACGACCTGCCAGCTGCCCGCAGGCAGCCTGGATATCATCACCCATCGGGTGACGGAGCGTGGTGGGGATGCCCCTCGACTGCACGATCTTCTGGAACTTCTCGATCGCCTCGGGCGAGCTGGACCGGAACGGGGACCCATCGACCTGATTGTACCGGATGAGATTGACATGGGAAAGCTCTCGAGGAAGCCAGTCGGCAAGCGCTTCAGCATCGGCTGGTGCATCATTGACTCCGTCGAGCATGATGTATTCAAAGAATACTTTGCGCCGGGACAGACTGATATACTGAGCTATCGCTTCTTTCAGCTGAGGCAAAGGATAGGTCTTGTTGATCGGGATGAGCTGGCTGCGAACCACCGGTTCTACCGAGTGGAGCGAAACTGCCAGGTTCACTTGTAGATCTTCCAGGGCGAACTTCTTGATCCCCGGGACTATCCCCACGGTCGACACGGTCAACCGCCTGCCGCCGATATTCAGTTTCCGGTTGATGAGGTCGAGTGCCAGTACGAGCGCCTCGTAATTATGGAACGGTTCTCCCATACCCATGACGATGACATTGGACGGCAGAGGTTCATCGCTGGTACTGCCCGCTTCGTCTTTCAGCAGTACGCGAGCCAAAAGTACCTGATCGGCGATCTCCTCAGCGGTCAAGTTCCGACAGATGCCAGCCTGGCCGGTGGCGCAGAACGAACAGCCGACCGCGCAGCCGACCTGGGAGGAGATACAGACCGAAACGCGGCCGGTCAGATTTCGAAGGATCACCATCTCGATCACTTGCCCATCGCGCAGCTGCAGCGCGATCTTGTCCGTACTTTTGTCCCGGCTGGTCAACCGGGTCTTCACCTCGACCGAAAGCGGGCGAACCTCAGCAGCAAGCCGTGTCTGCAAGACTTCCGGCAGGTCGGTCATCAGACTAAAGTCGACGATCCCGCGGGTATACACCCAACGCTTGATCTGGCTGAGCCTGAAGGATTTCTCGCCAACTTCGGCCAGTATCTTTGAAATGTGTTCTTCATCGAGCACGGCGATTCCTTTCAACGGGACATCCGGTGCAAGTATACCGCAAAATACTAAAAGTTAACGGGTTAACGAGTTGCGAGTTAACGAGTTGAAATGCATGAACCCGTTAACCCATTAACCCGCCAACCCGTTAACTCCCCCATAGACTATTTCGGCCGCACTTCCTGCCAGGAGCCGAGGCTCGGCAATACTTTCATCCCTGGAGGAGTATTGATGATGACCTGAGGATCAAAGATCACCAGTTCGGACGGTTCATTCACGAATCCTCCGTCCGAGAAATTGCCGGTAAAGATCCGATTGAATACAAACCCGCCTCTTGCGATCAGCTGACCTGTGATCCTCAGCTGGGTCGGACTGGCCGAATCATCCCCGGTATTGATCACACCGCCGTTCGTGGAGGCCGGCACAAAATCAGCCACATACGTACCTCCGATCTCGCTCACGGTACCACTGACATAGATCGTACCGCGGACGAGGAACGCGAGATAGCCTCCGCCGTTCATGACCACATTGCCGGTAATATAGAGATCGCCGTCCACGATGACCGTGGCCGCGCCGTTACCGACAACACCCTTGTAGCCGGCACCGTTACCGATATTGAGGTCGCCGTCCTTGTAGTATACAGCCTGATCATCGAAACTGAGCCCAGCGGGATCGAGGAAGGCATCGAGATTTCCAACCCCTCCGGCGAGCTCCCCGCCATCCTGATTGCCGTCATTGACAGTCCCGCCGCCCTGTGCCCGGCTGATAAGAATTGAATAATCGAGAGCTGGCCAGCTGAGTTTTTCCAGATAGGCAGGGTACCGGTCTATCTCCCAGTCCTTCTCGCTCTGCATGTTCACAATACTGTCAGCTGCCGTGATCATATAGGCGACGTTGTCGGCCGGCGGAGCATTGAACATGATGATCTTGCGGTTGCTGTGCACATCACCGTCCTCGGTCTTGAGCCAGGGGGTGGAGCTGATCTCGGCGCTGAACGCAACATTGCCTGCATTGTCGACCGCCTTGAAGATGACGACCGAATCAGGAGAAATTCTCTGCTTTCTTTCCATATCACCCGGGAGCCCTGCATCATAGGGATGGCCCGAATAATTGACCGCTACCCGGATGACCTCTGGCCTGGCTGCGACCGCATAGCTTTTAGTATCGCCTGGAGGGGTCAAGCCTGTCTCAGTCACGCAGCTGACGGAACCAACACAGGCAGCGAGGGTGGTCCTGACGATCTCGATATCCTTCCAGTCTGCATATCCCATGCTATCCCCGAGAGGATACCAGCTATCAAAGGTATCAGAATACCCCCAGCTGCCGGCCGTACCGTCCGGAGACGCTTTGTAATAGATGCTCGAGAGATCCAGCCCAGACCTGAGCTCAAAGGTCGCGCTGTCAGGCACGGTCGCGTCCATGACATGGATATGGAACGTGCCGGAATTGGGTGTGACATTCTGCACCCAGTACATGAAATTCGGGTCAGAACTCCCAAGCGGCGGGAACAGGGGAGGATCGTCATCATAGTACAGATACCCGTCGAGCAGTTCATGAGTACCGCTCGTCGCGGCTGTGCCCCGGGTCTCACTGAACGCAGTATGGAGATATCCGCAGGGCGGGACGATGGTCGATCCGCTCCAGGGCGTCCCTATATTCCTGGCCACGCAGCCGTCCAGGTCGATCGCCCCTCCGGCATCGATGACATAATCATCGATGAAGTAGCTGGCACCGCTGTATGCAGCAGAGCGGGAAGGCGACCACAGGAAAAGAACGGTCAGTACACCTGCCAGAGCGGTCACTATGCCTGGGAAAAACGATATAACGCCGTTTTGTCTTTGCACCTGGTCCATGAGCACTCGTATACT
>CAYOQW010000078.1:0-6434 GCA_964406175.1 uncultured Candidatus Saccharibacteria bacterium | reverse complement strand
CGGGTGATGTCTCGGTCGCCAATGACATCGTCTTCACCAATCAGACCTCGAGCAATATCAAGTCCTACGGCCCCCTGGCCATCGAGTCTGGCGAAAGCTTTGAAAACAACAATCTGACCCTCCGCACCTACGGCACCGGTGACCTGGTCGCCGAGCTCGGTGCATCCGGCACGTTCATCCCCGGCACTGACGCCGCGTTCGACATCGGTTCTACGACCAACCGCTGGAAGAGCATCTACCTGAGCGGCGACCTGGTCGGAGCGACCGTTCTGCCTCAGGCCAATGATACCTACGATCTGGGCAGTGATAGCATGCGTTTTGCCAATCTGTATGTCGGCGGCGAGACCATTCACATGGGCACCTCCACCACGGACGAAGCGACCATCAAATATACAACATCATCCAATGATTTCTCACTGAACAACGCCTATGGTGCTATCTCGATCGGCAGCGATGCCAATGCCTACGGCATCAACATCGGCACCGGCGCAGCAGCCCGTACCATAACGCTTGGCAATTCCACCGGGGCTACGGCTATTGTCGGGACAGCTGGTACGGGCGGCATTACACTGGATACTGCAGGCGTCCTCGAGCTGAATTCTTCTGGTGGTACTATTGGTATCGGCAATGACGCCAATGCCTATGGTATCAACATCGGCACCGGCGCAGCCGCGCGCACTATCTCTCTGGGTAATGCCACCGGCGCTACAGCGGTCAATCTCGACGCTGGCAGCGGTGGAGTTTCCCTGGACGCTGCAGGTGCAAGCAATGTCACAACGTCGGCAGGTGCTCTTACCCTCAGGGGTTATGCGGGCATCACGGAGACCGCGACGACTGGGAATCTTTCTCTGACCGCTTCGACCGGGAATGTGGTATTGGCTTCCACGGCAGCTGGTGTCGGCATCACGACACACAGCACTGCCGGTGATGACTTCACGGTCAATACCACTGCGCTGGTAGTGGAAGGTGATACTGGATATGTCGGTATCGGTACAGCTGCTCCGAGCTCGGCGCTCGATATCGAGGTTCCAGGTACCACTGCGGCAACTACCAGTATTTTAGATATTACCAATAAAGCCAATGCTGCTTCGATGACTAGTACCGGCAGCAAACTTACATTTAATCAGTGGTATTACGATGCAGTCACCCCGGCGGAAGCGCCAAGTGCAGTGATCACTGTGAAAACCGCGAGCAACTGGACATCCACAGCGGCTACGCGTGATGCCCAAATGAACATTGATGTTGCAGTTGGCGGTTCATTAAAAACAGGTATGACGATACTATCCACCGGCAGCATTAAACTGCCGAATCTAGCTGGCGGGACGACTGCAGGGTCTATTTGCTCTGATTTAGATGGCAACTTGACCTACAATGCGGGTAATTCCTGTCTCGCGTCTACCGAGCGGGTGAAGCATGACATCACCCCGATCAATACCGCAGGTCTGGAACAGGTGCTGAACCTCCAGCCCGTGACATTTGTTTACAACTCAGATCTGACTGATACGACGCGGATGGGCTTCATCGCTGAGCAGGTCGCGGCTGTGAATCCTCTGTTCGCTTCCTACGGTGATGATGGAATGCCTTCAGGTCTTTCGGACTATGGAATCCTGACGGCTACGGTCCAGGCGATCAAGGATCAACAGGTCATGATCAACAGCCTCCTGGGGGGATCACTCGAACACACCAATATTGATATGACCGATAACTCCTGGATCGGCCTGAGCGACAGCACCGGCCGGATCGAGTTCAACGATGGCGTGACCAAGGATACGGTCTCTGTTGTTGACGCTTACTTCGCTATCGGCACTACGACCGCCGAGGAAAAACTGACCGTCGCCGGTAACGCCTACATGCAGGACAATGTCTTCATCGGTTCCAATACCGGCTACTCCATCACCATGAACGGCGATGATCTCTGGGTCGCTGACGATGCCCAGGTGGGCGGCGACCTGCTCGTGAACGGCAATGTCGGTATCGGTACCACCGCCCCCAGTGCCAAGCTCGATGTCGAAGGTACATTGGCTGCCGATGAGCTTATCCAGGGAGACGTGACGTTCGTCAATGATTCCGGCACCGGCGTCACCCTCGACCTGAACATCATGGATACCACACTGGGCACTGGCGGATTTACCGGTATCGACCTGAACATCAGCGGTATGGGCAGCGGCACTGGTGCCAAGAACGCCATCCACGTCAATGCTGACGGCAGCTTCTCCGGCAATCTCCTCTACCTGACCTCGAACAATGCTTCAGTGCTGAAGGTCACCCGTGACGAAGCCGTCTTCACCGTGCCGGTCAAGTTCAACTCCCTGACCGAGACCACCATGGCTGATGACCTGCATTTCACCAATGCCGATTCCAGCTATATCCGCACCGATGGCGACCTCTTCATGGTAGCGGGCAATACCGGCAACATCCAGAATATCCATCTCGCGACTGTGGACGGCGGCGTGGTCTTCGTCGACTCCGATCTCACCATCGGGACCGCGGACAGCCGCATGGTCATCGAAGACGGCTCACTGTGCGTCGACAGCGGCAATGGCCGCTGCCCGACCAACCCGATCAACGGCACCATCTACGCCGAGAACACCTCCATCATCGGCATCGACCTGGCCGAAACCTACCCGACCATCGACCGCAATGTCGAAGCCGGCGATATCGTCTCCGTCGATACGGTCACCGAGGTCGTCGTCGACTCCGCAGTCGCCACCCAGATCGTCAAAGACGAGCTCAAGGGTATCGCCCAGACCGAACAGCCCAATGCGACCAATGCCAAGATCGAAGTGACCGCTTCCCAGGAACTGGCCGACATGTCGCCCAAGCAGATCCAGGACAAGATCAAGTCCAGCTCCTATGTCAAACGTTCCCAGGGCTCCTCTGACCCCACCGTCATCGGTGTCGTGTCCACCAAGCCCGGCCTGACGCTCGGTGCCCATGGTCCCAATGCCGAGAAGTATCCTGACTCGAAGATGGTGCCTGTGGCCCTGGCCGGACGCGTACCGGTCAAGATCTCCACCCTCGGCGGCGAGATCAAGCCCGGCGATGCCATCGCCGCCTCCGTCATCCCCGGCGTGGGTCAGAAAGCCGTCGACTCAGGCGTCGTCGTCGGACGTGCTCTCGAGGCCTTCACCGCCGCGGATATCGAATCGGTCATGATCGTGGACGGCGTCGAAGTCGGTATCGGTCAGGTCACCGTCTTCATCAATGTCGGTTACTTCGCCGCTCCCACCACCGGCCTCCCCAATGATGCGCTGCGCATCGGCGGCACCGGCTATGCCGGCACCCAGGTCACCTCAGACGGTTCCCGCATCGACACCGCCGGTCTGGTGGATCAGAACACCACGTTCTCCGGCTCGGTCATGGTATTTGGCAACACCTACTTCGAAGATACATTCGTAGCCGGCAAGCTCACGGTCGGTGATATCACGGTCGCTGACAATCAGATAGATGTCATGGGCGGCGACCTGGTCCTCCAGGGCGTGAGCGGCGGCGACGTCATATTCGGGGACGAAGCGATCGTCATCGATCGTCTGGGCAACATGAAGGCCAAGGGTACGGTCCAGGCCACCCGGTTCGTCGGTTCGGATGAGAGCAGAGGCCAGGCCAGCTTGCGTGCCGGCGAGACCGTCATCCAGGTCAACAAGACCTGGAAGGATGCACCTACCAATATCCAGATCACTACGACGTATGAAACGACCTATTGGGTCACCTCAGTGACCGCCAACGGCTTCGAGATCCACGTCGGTACCCCGGCCCCGTCCGGTCAGCAGCTCTACTGGAGTGCAATGTGGTAAACAATGGGGGAGTTAACGAGTTGGCGGGTTAACGAGTTAACGGGTTGTGTTTCCCCACTTTGAAAAAGGGGGGCAGGGTGGATTTGAAATAGGTGGGGAGTTAATGGTTTGGCGGGTTAACGGGTTAACGAGTTTTGGAAATGCCCCTCTCCTTTTAGGAGAGGGTAGGGTGAGGTCCTCTACATGAAGTTCACTTCGTTCGAAGAATTGAATATCTGGAAAGAAAGCATAGAGATCGCCAAAAAGATCTATGAGATCACTGGAGACTCTTTGTTTGCCAAGGATTTTGCTCTGAGAGATCAGCTTCGTCGTGCAGCTATATCCATCAGCTCCAATATCGTGGAAGGATTTGAACGGGATAATAACAACGAGTTCGTCAGATATCTGAAGATAGCAAAAGGTTCAACTGGTGAAGTGCGAAGCCAGCTTTATCTTTCAAAAGAGATCGGTTATGTCTCTAGCGAATTATTTCTCGGCATGAACACAAAACTGCATGACCTGTCTCTGCAGATCGGCAAACTGATCTCCTATCTGGAATTGAAGCGTTCTGAAGGTGAATTCTTTCCCAAACCCGTTAACTCGCGAACTCGTTAACCCGTTAACCTCTTCTCAAAGCCCCCATGCGAAGGACAGATTTTACAAATGGCAAATACTATTTTTTAACGAACTTCGGCGTCGAAGGACGCGCGTTATTTGCTGACAACGAAGATAGAGTTCGATTCCTCGAATATATGCGCAGATTCAGAATGACCAAGGACAAACCCTATCTGGACCAGGATTCAGTACCCAATGTTACCTTCATCGCGTATTCCCAGTGTGGCAACGGTTTTTATTTCCTGGTCAGGCAGGAGAGGGAAGAGGGTATCACCGAGATGATGCATCAGCTGGGGACCGGGTATTCCATGTACTTTAACCGCAAATACAATCGTCTGGGCCGTCTGTTCATTGGCCCGTTCCGCGCCCGCGAAGTGGTAAATCAGGTGGAGCTTTTGCTCGTTTCCAAGTACGTTCATGCCTGTCCCATGCGGCGGAGCGGACTTGTAGACCCGGTCGAAAGGATCAGATTATTGCGCGGTTTCCTCTGGTCGTCCTACCAGGACTACATCGGAGCCAGAGAGGGGACCCTGTGCGACAAGAACGCGGTGCTCTCAGGGATCCAGGACCACGACGTCCCCAAGTGGTACCAGCGTTTCGTCGAGTCCGACATCACTCCGGACGAAAAAGCGATCATTCAGCCCTTTGCTCTCGAACAACTCTAACGCCCCCCACCCTGAAGCACATGCTACGGGGGTTCCCCCTCTTACTCTAAGAGGGGGTTCAGGCTGTCAGCCCCTCCTCTTAGAGTAAGAGGAGGTAGGGAGGAGTTACTCTTCCGTCTCCGTTGCACCTTTACTTCTCGATCCAATACCAAAACCTATATCAAAGGTTTTTCAAAAAAGCTGATACCAGCTGGTAGAAATTCCGAAGCATGAGTTGAACTGATTTGGTATGAGTCTGGGTTGTCCCTCTCCCTCGTAGCACATTTACGGTTGGATCAATACAAAAACCGACACTGAGGTTTTTCAAAAAACTGGTACCAGTTTGTGGATGTTCCGACCCATAGAACAGACCGATCTGGTATGAGTCATTTTAAAAAGTCGATACCGGCTTACTGATATTTTGAAACTACGATTGGACTGATTTTGTATGAGTTTAAATGACTATAATTCACGATATAAATATAGTAGAGTATCGAGGTACAGAACCCTGTGGAAATAGTGCTCCTCCCCCTTTGACGGGGGAGGCAGGTGTTACCCTGAGCTTGTCGAAGGGGAGAAGGTGAAGTATTATCAGCACCCCTTTCCTCTATCCCTCCCGCGAGGGGCGGGGAGTAAGAGAACAAACATGTCCCAGCCGATCCGTCCGACAGCACAGAAATCAGCACCGGTCCTGGACTTGAAGAAGAAGTCCGGGCCTGCGGCTATGCCTAAATCTGTCATTCCTGCTCCATCTGTCATTCCTGCGACAACGTCCTCCGAAGCTTCAGAGCGAAGGGGGAAGGCAGCCGTCCATGACGAGCCTCGCCCACAGCGGGGAATCCCCAGTACAGCAGCCACACAGGAGACCCCTGCCTCCGCAGGGGTGACAAACAATAAAAGACTGGATAAGGATCAGGTTGAACATACCCTTTTGTCCGCAGGGGACACAAAACGTCATGACGTCGTACTGCAGGTCGGGTGGCTGGTCGCTTTGAAGAAGCGTCTGGCCGCCTTTGCAGGCTGGGTGGCTTTGTTGCCGTGGCGCGGGCTGCGCGGTTTGTTCCGCCGGTGGCAGAAGCGGGCAGTGTCCCTGGGCGTCGCTCATCCGCGTCGGGTGGCGGCTGTGACCTTGACCGTCGTCGCGGTGGCCGGTCTGGCTATCCTGCTGAACCGGCCGCAGAAGGCAGTCGCGTGGTGGGACGACCGGTTCGCGTTCCGCAAGTCGATCACGGTGACCAATAACGCCGCTCTGGAGACCAACCGGTACATTTCCTTCACCTGGGACACGTCAGACACAACGAAGTTTCAAACCGACTGCGGCGACATTCGGTTCACGAGCAGGGACAGTCAGCCTCTGGCCTACTATCTGGTGTCCGGCTGCGGCACCGGTACGACGACCCTG
>CAYOQW010000077.1:4448-6488 GCA_964406175.1 uncultured Candidatus Saccharibacteria bacterium | reverse complement strand
GACCAGGGCTTTGACGATGCGTGGATGGCTATGCCCCTGGTTGACGGCTGAATAGGCGGCGAGGAAATCCATGTAGCGGTTACCATCGATATCTTCGAGCCAGTCACCCTTGCCTTTGGTGATCACTACATCCAGCGGGCGGTAGTGATGGGCACCGTATTTGTCTTCCAGAGCGATGGTTTCAGGGGTGTTCATGGTATCTCCGTGTCGTAGAGCATCTGTGAATTTTGGTGAGGGATTGATACGGTCTTCAAAGACTAAAGCTGACCGCTGGCTCTCAGCAGCCAGATCATGATGGCCTTCTGGATATGCATCCGGTTCTCGGCCTGGTCAAAGATCACGGAGTTGGCATGGTCGACCGCGTCGCGGGTGATCTCATAGCCGAGATGGGCGGGCAGGCAGTGCATGACCTTGGCCTGGCTGCCGGTGCGGCGAAGTACTTCTGCGCTGATCTGGTAGGGCTTGAAAGCCTTGACCCGGCGTTCCTTCTCCTCGGCGAACTTGGGATCGGAAAAGAACTCCATGTTGATCCAGGTGTCTGTGTAGACGTAATCAGCGGTCGGTAGGGTGGACTCGAAGTCGAGCGTTTCATCATAGTTGCCGGTCTTGCGGGCGGCCGCTTCCAGCTCCAGGTCCATGGCATCAGGGTCTTTTTCCGGGACCGCGAGGGTGACCTTGACACCGAGCTTGGTGCCGGCGGTCACGAGGGAATTGCTGACGTTGTTGGCGATACCGGTGTAGACCAGGTGCAGACCCTCGAGGTGACCGCTGTGTTCGAGCATGGTCAGCATGTCGCCCAGGCCCTGGCAGGGATGATAGCGTTCGCAGCACATGTTGATGACCGGGACGTTGACCGCTTCGGCCATGGCGACCAGGTCCTTGTGTTTCATGAGGCGGCCTGCGATCAGGTCACCATAGCGTTCGAGGCATTTGGCTTCGTCGCCCAGACCAGCCTTGTCGAGCTGGGTAGTGCGCCAGTCGAGAAAGAGCCCGTGGCCGCCCAGCTGGGTCATGCCCACTTCGAAGGAGACCCGGGTGCGGGTCGAGGTCTTCTGGAACAGCATGATGAGGGTCTTGTGATCGAGGGCGGTCCAGTAGGCTTTCTGGTTGTGCTTGATCTCGAGCGCGAGGTCGAGGATCTCTTTCAGCTCTGCTCCGGTGAAGTCCTTCAGATTCAGCATATGCCGGACTTTCTTCGCTCCGATGGTGACAGGCGCGGTCTGCATGGCGAGGACTCCTGTTGAAGTATGGTTGCTCTTGGTCATTGAAACTTTGCTGAGGACGTCTGCAAGCGAGATGCTGCCGCGCTCTTTCAGCTCATAGGTGACACGGGTCGAGGGCTTGTTGATCTTGACGAGCTTGCCCAGGTCGATCGGGGTGCCGATGACGACCGCATCGCAGGGGGTGGCATTGATGGTCTTCTCGAGGTCAGAGACCTGCTTGGCGCCATAGCCCATGGCGGGGAGGAGATTGTCGAGGTGGGTGAACTTGCTGAAGGTCGCTTTGATCGATTCGACCGCGTAGGGCCGGGGATCGACGATCTGGGCTGCATTGTTGTTCCTGGCCGCGACGATGCCAGCACCGTATTTCATTTCACCATGAGTCAGGGTCGGGCCGTCCTCGACCACGAGTACTCTCTTGCCTCTGATGAGCGTGGGATCCTCTACCGTGACCGGGGAATCGGCCTCGATGACGAGAGCGCGGGGATTGACCGCCTGGATGTTCTTCTTGACTGTGGCGATGCCTTCGGCGGTGGCGGTGTCCATCTTGTTGATGATGACGACATCAGCCATCCGGAGATTGGTCTCACCCGGGTGGTAGGTCAGCTCGTTGCCGGCCCGATGGGGGTCAGCGACGACGATGGCGAGGTCTGACTTATAAAAAGAGATATCGTTGTTCCCGCCGTCCCAGATGATGACGTCGGCTTCTTTTTCGGCTTCTCTGAGGATCATTTCATAGTCCACACCGGCATAGATCACGAGGCCCTGCTCGATGTAGGGTTCGTATTCTTCGCGTTCCTCGATGGTGCATTCATGCTTT
>CAYOQW010000077.1:0-4438 GCA_964406175.1 uncultured Candidatus Saccharibacteria bacterium | reverse complement strand
GACCAGGTCGCCGTAGGGCATGGGATGTCGGATAGCGACAACTCTGAGTCCCTGGTCCTTGAAGTACTGGACGACCTTGCGGCTGGTCTGGCTTTTGCCGGAACCGGTACGCACGGCGCAGATGGATACGAGCGGTTTGGTCGAGACGACCTGGGTGTCGCGGGCCCCGAGCAGCCAGAAATTGGCGCCGGCAGCGTTGGCTATAGAGGCGCGGTGCATGACATATTCGTGAGGTACATCAGAATAGGCAAAAACAACGATGTCGATCTGATGCTGGCGGATGAGTTTGTCCATGTCATCTTCCAGATGGATCGGGATACCTGCCGGATAGAGCTTGCCGGCGAGTTCGGCCGGATATTTGCGTCCCGCGATGTCCGGGATCTGGGTCGCGGTGAACGCGATCACGTCGTAGTCCGGGTTGTCCCGAAAGCAGGTGTTGAAATTGTGGAAATCCCTGCCTGCCGCCCCGAGGATGATGACTTTTTTCTTGCCCATACTGCCCTCGACATAAGAAAGTAAATAGGATCCAGATGCACAGAAAAGGCGAGGTTCGCTCGCCTTTTCCGTTTTTATTTCGTCGCCGGTAGTATGCATCTGAGGGTGGGGGATTGTCAACGGATTCGTCGGAAAACGGAGACTCATATCCGAGCAGCGTTTCGGACGGTTGGAATGTCGAGCAAGCCAGAGCAGGAGGCGGTTGAAACCGTCTCCTGCCAAGGGGGGACGACGCATTTGATGTGTTGTTGTGTTGCTAGACCACGGTTTCAACCGTGGCTCGGGGTAGCTGGATACGTGGTGCCCAGATTTCGTGAATTCACACGACGCGGTAAGCTCATGTTTGCTATACTGCAGACGAGAGGAATACCGTGGTTCACTCCTACCGAGATAGCCAGCATGGAGAGATCGTTGTTGCACGACCAGTTTTGGACTCTGTTTGGCGCGATGCCTGAGGTCCTTGTCACCTCGCCCGGCCGGGCAGAGATCATCGGCAATCATACTGACTATAACCACGGTTTTGCTCTGGCCGTTGCGATCGAGCAGCACCTCACGGTGCTCTTCCGCAAGCGGACTGATGGCGTGGTCAGGCTGTTTTCGACTTCTTATCCCGATGCTGGCATTCTGGCATTCAGCCTTTCAGAGCCGATCGACCATGATCCTCTGCATACTTGGACGAACTATCCGCGAGGCGTCATCAATGAGCTGTTGAAAACTGACGCGCAGCTGTCCGGGGCTGATATCCTGATCGACTCTGATCTGCCTTTGTCTGGCGGGATCTCGAGCTCAGCAGCCCTTGAGCTGGCGATAGCGCAGGGTATGATCGCTCTGGCTGGTTTGGAGATACCTGCCGTTGAGCTTGCCTTTCTTTGCCAGAAGGCTGAGAACGGGTTCGTCGGCAGTCCCTGCGGTTTTCTCGATCAGGGTTCGATCGCGCTCGGGCAGGCAGACCACTTCGTTTATCTTGACTTCGAGCCTGACGGCGACAGGCCGATCTCCGAGCACCGGCTGGTCCCGGCAGATCTGTCATCCGCCGGTGCGCAGTTCATCCTGGCGGTCGATCCGCAGGTCAAACGAGAACTTGGGACCTCTGGTTATCCAGCGCGAAGGAAGTCCTGCGAGGACAGCCTGTCGTTCTGGTCGGATTCTCTTGGCCGTTCAGTGCGCAGCCTTAGAGATGTGACTCCACAGGAATTCACGGTCTATCGCGATCGGCTTGATCAGTTCGATCGGACTATGCGGATGCGCTGTGAACACATAATTTTTGAAAATGACCGGGTGCTGCGGGCGGTCAGCGCGCTTGAGCTTGGCGATATCGTTGCCTTTGGTCAGCTGCTGACGCAGTCAGGCGAAAGCGCCCTGCGCCTCTTTGAGCTGGACGAGCAGACGCCTGAGCTGACGTACCTGTTCGATACTGGTAAACGGCTGCCTGGGGTGCTTGGTATCCGCAATATGGGAGGCGGCTTTTCGGCCCTCGTGCTGGCGCTCGTGCAGGTTACCGAGTCTGCGCAGTTCAAACATACCTTCAGTCAGGCCTACCAGGACCGGTTTGGTCATGTGCTTGAATTCTTTGCGATCCAGGCGTCGGATGGGGTGAAGGTGACGAAGATCTGAGCGAAGTGGAACTGCACTTCCAAGGGTCCGACGAAACGGATTTGCATTGAAATAGAGCCAGGCTAGGGTTTCAACCTTGGCTCGTGTGGCAGATGGTGTTAGTGTTAGAGATCTGCGCTGGCGTCGAAGACGCGTTCCAGGATCTGATTTGCCTCTGTCTGGTCAGCGATAGCGGGCTGGTTGAAATTGGCGATCCTGATCGGAATGAGGTCGATACTGAGCGGTACGAGATGCTGGCTCTCCGGATCAAGGCTTCTGGTCAGAGAGAACGAGGCGATCAGGCCCTGCTGGGTCTCGGTCGACCACATCTGGTCAAATACGAAGTTACCGAGAGAGTAGGCGATGAATTTGCCGTTATACCATTCGGTCGCTTGTACGACATGCGGATGGTGGCTGATGATCATGTCCGCACCGGAATCGATGGCCAGATGGGCGAACTGCTGCTGTACACTGGTCGGATGCGGGGTGTATTCCACCCCCCAGTGGAAGGAAACGATGAGGAAATCAGTGAGCGGCAGGGCGGCTGCTATGTCATCCTGGACCGACTGCCGCTCCTCCCAGGCAAACCCTGGGGTGCTTTCATCGGCTGAGTATGACTCTGGAGATATTTCATCATAGCCCAGGAAACCGATCCTTTTGCCATCTACCAGCATGATCCTGGCCGTGTGGGCTTCTGCATAGTTCCGGCCGGCACCATAGTACTGGATGCCGTTCGCCGGGAGATAGTCAAAGGTATAGTTCATGCCGCTGCGGCCCTGATTGCCGAAATGATTGTTGGCCAGATCGACGATGTCGATCCCGCCCAGGAGCAGGCCTTCGATGCTCTCAGGCTCAGCCTTGAACGACATGCCTTCACTGATGACCGGGCCCTGGTCATAGAACGGGGACTCCAGATTGCCAAAGGTGAGGTCAGCATCTGATATGAACGAGGCGGTTTTTAGAAAGGGGAGTTTCCGGTCGTTCGCCTCTACCATCATGGTGTTCACATGCCGTGACAGCATCATGTCGCCGACGGCCTTGATAGTGATGAGGTCCTGATAACAGGTTTTCTGATATCCCTGCGTATCGATCTCTGTCTCGATAGCAGAGAGCAGCTGCTGCGCTATCGCGGTTTTTGCCTGTTCGGCTATGGCCAGAGAGACCGCTGTCACCAGCGGATAGGACGCCATGTCGATGCTGGATTTGAGAGGGGACACACCATCGATGCTCAGGTGGCGCAGGTCAGGACTGGCCAGGAGACCGGCTGCAGGCAGCAGCGCCAAGACGGCTGGATCTGACCGCAGGGTCGCAGCTACCTGGTCCAGGTCAGAGTACCATACTGCATTGGTGGGGAGTGCTCCGCCCAGGGTAGTTCTGCGGGAGATCGTGGATGACGGGTCGGGTAGAAATAGTTTGATCGTTCCGAAGTCCCAGCCGAGTGCATCCCACGAGGTGATCGATCCGTCGAGCAGACCCAGGAGCTGGTCACGGGTGATCGAGGTCAGGGGATTGGTGAAGTTCACCCCGGCGAACAGCGTTTCGGAGCAGGCATAGCGAGTGACCCTGGCCAGATCGGCAGGCTGCGATATGTCAGCGGTAGGCTGCGGTGCATAGGTCACCGCCATGGTCAGGGAAGGGGTCGCTGTCGCCTTGGCTTCAGGGGGCTGCGCTCTGATGACGAGGCGGTACTTGCCTGCCTGGCCGTTCAGTCCGGCAAGCAGCGGCTCGAGCGTTGCCGGAGCGCTGGTGTAGATCGTCAGCCGTCTGGCATTGAACGGCAGTTCATCGACGAACGAGTCGAGCGGTCTGGGGAACAGCCCGAGCAGGGACAGGAGTGCCGTTACCGCGATCCCGAGGATCACCCAGTTACGGATCACGGCTGTGTGGCTGGGGCCTCTGGGAGGCTGGCTGTCGTTAAGGGTGCGCTTCGTCAGGGGAGGACCGGACAGTTTCATGCGAGGGTTTCCTTTTTGCTCTTGGTGATCTGGGCTTCGCGGATGTAGAGCGGGGCGATCTGGCCAGAGTTTTGAAAAGTCGTCATATTCAAGAAAAGTTTGAGACCGATCTCGGTGATCTCGGGCCCGAGGTCGACCAGCTGATCGAAATACAGGAGCGACAGGTGTTCTGCGAGTTCTGGAACAAGCGCGTCTGCATGGCTGGATCTCAAGCTGCCGATCACGATAGATCTCGAAGCGAGCAGTGCATGGAGTGGTGGTGATGTCAGTGGCTTGGCTGCTCCCTCGATAGGTAGAGAAACGATTTGCAGGTCTCCGGTCTGTCGCCAGCTGGCCAGCACGAACGGATCCGAACCGGGAGCTCGCTCGACCTTTTTCAGGTACGCTTCATTTCG
>CAYOQW010000076.1:0-6622 GCA_964406175.1 uncultured Candidatus Saccharibacteria bacterium | reverse complement strand
GTCATTAGACATTAGGGATACGATGGAAGTACTTCACTGTGACGTTCCCCATGCTGCGGATAGTTCCTATGACGTGATCGTGGGAAATGACCTTTTCGCTACGGTCGCTTCTGACCTTGCGGGTGGGCTGGTCCCATCGGTGAACCGGTATGTCATCATCACCGATGACACGGTTGAACGGCTCTATGCTGGCAAACTGCTGGCAGCGCTGAAGGGTCAGGGACTTACTCAGATTGACGTCCTTTTCTTTCCTGCCGGCGAAGCATCGAAGACTCGAGAGACCAAAGCGAGGCTGGAGGACCGGCTGGCAGAGTTGGGTTGCGGCCGGGATACCTGCATCATCGCGCTGGGCGGTGGTGTGGTCACGGACATGGCTGGCTACGTCGCAGCTACCTATCAGCGCGGCATACCGTATGTGAACATTCCTACCACCTTGCTGGGTGCTGCTGATGCCAGTGTCGGCGGCAAGACCGGCATCGATACCCCGGCCGGCAAGAATCAGATCGGGGCGTTTTACTATCCACGCCGGGTCTACATCGACATTTCGACCTGGAAGACACTCCCCGTAGAACAGATCCGCAACGGACTGGCCGAGACCATAAAGCAGGCCGTCATCGCTGATGCATCGTTCTTCCAGTACCTTGAACGCTATGCTGCTGACCTTGGAAACGGCCGCCCTGTCGAGCCTGAGGTGCTGCTGCACATCGCGCTTACGAACGTCCGCATCAAGCAGGCGGTGGTCAGCGAAGACCCGCTGGAACAGGGCAGACGTGCTATGCTGAATTTCGGCCATACACTTGGGCATGCGCTTGAATCTATGAGTGACTACACTCTGCTGCACGGTTACGCTGTGTCGATCGGTATGGTATTCGCTGCCAGGCTCGGCGAGCAGCTTGGTTTTACCAAGACAGGCACAGCGAAGCGGCTTGAGGTAGTGTTAGCTGCTGTCGGGTTGCCGACAGAACTTGACAGACCTGTCGATGCTGAGGCTCTGCTTGCCCACATGCTGCGCGATAAGAAGAACCGGGAGCAGGAGATCAGGTTTGTTTTTCTGAAAGATACCGGTACTATATATAGTGCGGACGGATGGTATACTCACAGTGTGGATGAGGCCATGCTTAGAGCGGTTATAGTATCCCGAGGGAAGCAATCGGTACGCTAGGCCGCATTTGGAATAAGAAGCATCCGAGCTGTGAGCGGGAGTCTGGATTCTATTCTTACAGAGAAATAACCATGACTGAACAGGACGTGTTAAACCGAAAAAGAGGGCAGTTGAAGGAATTGATCGAAGAAATGCGAACAAAGGGTAAAGCTGTTGACAGTAGTAAAGTGGATGATATGGATGAACAGGGTTTAGATAGTAGCATCCTTAATTATCAAAGTTGGCTGAATGATATACAGAATTTTGACTCAATTTAACGTAGGTGGAGGTTACACATGGAGATCCGACAACTGACCATTTTCATGGACAACAGACCGGGCAGACTGCTTTCGATCACGTCGGTACTGGCCAAGGCCGAGGTGAATCTTCGCGCCCTGTCCATCGCTGATTCGACGGATTTCGGATTGCTCCGCATCATCGTCGATGACGTCGAGAGAGCCAGCACAGCCCTCACAGCCGCTGGTTTTGTGGTCAAGACCAATATGGTCGTCGCGGTCGAAGTACCGGACAGACCGGGTGGACTCAACGGTATCCTGGGTTCACTTGCTGACCAGGAGATCAATATTGAGTATATCTACGCTTTTGCCAGCGGCGAGGACAAGGAAAAAGCCATGGTCCTCTTCAAGTTCAATGACAATGCCAAGGCGATCGAGATCATGAAGAAACAGGATGTCCGGGTGATCAGCGAAGATGATATCCGGAAATTATAACGGGAACGCCATGTTAGAAGTTCTGCCGGTCGAAACCATTGATGCTGAGGTCCGGATACCCGGTTCCAAAAGCTATACGAACCGGGCACTTATCATCGCAGCGCTTGCAGACGGCGTCAGTACACTACTGCATCCACTGAAAAGTGATGACACGGCGGCCATGATCACGGCCCTGCGGGAATTCGGCATTGATATCGAAGAGCACGAGGACCGGTTCGTGGTATACGGTACCGGCGGTGCCCTCAAGTCCCCCTCGGGCGAGATCAATGTGCAGAACGCCGGTACGGCCATGCGCTTCTTGACCACGCTTTCTGCTCTGGCAGCGGACGAGACACGGCTGACCGGCACTGCGCGCATGCAGGAGCGTCCGATCGGGGACCTGCTGGATGCATTGGCCGAGCTTGGTGTTCGTGCCTGGTCAGAACGCCGGAACAGCTGTCCGCCGATCGTGGTGGACGGCCCCGGGATACGGGGCGGTCTGTGTCATCTGCGCGGAGAGATCTCATCGCAGTACCTGAGCTCTCTGCTCATGTGTGCTCCCTATGCTGACGCTGATGTCTCGGTCCAGGTAGAGGGACGGCAGTCGTCCAAGCCCTACGTCGATATGACCATGGACATCATGCAGGATTGGGGCATCAGGGTCAGAGAGACCGCAGAACAGAGCTATCAGGTCAAGGCCGGACAGAAATATCAGGCTCGCGAATATACTATTGAGGCTGATGCCTCGAGCGCCTCATATTTCATGGCGCTGGCCGCGGTCACGGCGGGACACGTACGCGTCCTCGGTGTCAATCCTCATACGAGGCAGGGCGATATCGCCTTTGCCCAGGTGCTCGAGCAGATGGGCTGCAGTGTGAAACGGGGTGATCATTTCCTCGAAATTCAGGGTGTCGACCGTCTCAAGCCTGTCGATATCGATATGAATTCCATGCCGGACATGGTGCAGACCCTGGCGATCGTCGCCGCCTGTACCGAGGGGACGACGACCATCCGGGACGTCGCCAATTTGAGGGTAAAGGAAACTGACCGGCTCAGTGCCTTGACCAAAGAGCTGAAAAAAGCGGGCATCCATGCCAAGGAACTGGAGGACGGTTTGATCATCGAGGGCGGGACACCTCATGGGGCGACCATAGATACGTATGGCGATCACCGCATGGCCATGGTTTTTGGCATTTTAGGCGCTGTGGTGCCTGGTATCCGGATCAAGGATCCAGAAGTGGTCTCGAAATCCTACCCTGACTTCTGGAAGGACCTGGAAAAGGCAGGGGTTTCTCTACGCAGTGAGGAGCATCATGACGGGGTCAAAAAAGACTAATCTGGCGATCATTGGCGGACGAGCCTGCGGCAAAAGCACGATCGCTCAGGCTGTCAGCACGGCTCTGGACAGGGAACTTTTCATACTTGATCTTCTGATCGAGCAAAAGGCAGGACAGAGCATCCCGGCGATCATTGAGAGCTCCGGGTGGCCTGCATTTCGTGAGCTTGAATATGCGGTGCTTCAGGATGTGTCGACTTCATCTGGTGCCGTCTGGGACTGCGGCGGCGGGATCGTCTGCGAGCAGGATGATACCGGTGAGCAGACTTTCAGCGACAGGAAAGCTGCTTTGCTGCGTGAACATGCACAGGTGGTGTATATCGATGTTCCCCTTGAGGTTCAGAACAGCAGACTGCAAGCGGACCATGCTTCCCGGCCTGCTTTGACCAATGTTTCTCCCGTCGCGGAGCTGGAAGCGATCATGGCGCTTCGCCGGCCCTGGTACCAACAGGTGGCTGACCTGCGGGTGGAAACGGCGGGCAAATCGGTCGAGGAGATCGTTCAAGAGATCAAGGCTTTTTGGGAGACCGCAAAATGATGGATACTGTCGCTCCCATGACACAAGCATGGCGTCACCTGGTCGCTTCCGCCCCTGCAGGCGTTGGGGTCTGTGCCGTCATCGGTCATCCGGTGGCACAGTCTGTGTCGCCTGCCATGCATTCGGCAGGCTATGAAGCGCTTGGGCTCAATTTCACCTTCGGCAAGGTAGAGGTAGTCCCTCAGGATCTGTTTGAAGCAGTCAGTAGTATTCGTTCTCTGGGTATACGAGGGGTCAGCGTGACCGTCCCGCACAAGACCGCGGTCATGGAGCTGCTGGATGAGATCGATCCGGTCGCCCGGGAGATCGGGGCGGTGAACACCATCGTGAACACCGGCGGTCGGCTGAAAGGGTATAATACCGACTGGACCGGTGCCATGCTGGCGGTCGAGGAAGTCACCAGCATAGCGGGCAAGTCCGTCGTGGTCATCGGAGCCGGCGGCGCTGCGAAGGCGGTCTGCTACTGCCTTCGCGACCGGAACGCTGAGCAGGTGAGCATCCTCAACCGGACCGAAGCCAGGGCGAAAGCTCTGGCAGATCAGTTCGGCATGGCATCTGGAGGTCTGGACCAGATGGCACAGGTGCTCGGAAAAGCTGATATACTCATCCAGACCACGAAGTCGGGCATGAACCCCAACAACGAAGAGACCGTGGTGCCGCGAGAAGCTTTGAACTCTGACCTGCTGGTCATGGACATCGTGTTCAAACCGATGCAGACGAGGCTGCTTCGTGAAGCTCAGGATGCAGGCTGTCGGACCATCCCTGGCTACCGGATGTTGCTGCTGCAGGGTGTCAGACAGTTCGAGCTGTACACCGGGGTGTCGCAGGCGCCGGTGGAAGTCATGGAGAGGGCGCTTTTGGACTCGTTGAAACCTAGAGAATAAGTTTCCCCCCTTTATGAAAGGGAGGCAGGAGGGATTTGTCATATGGTCACACCATACAAAAGTGTCAACAAGGGAACGTCTCAACGCCTTCGCACCAATTTGACCGAAGCAGAGCGGGTTCTCTGGTTTCGTCTGAACAGAGATCAGCTAGGCGTACGTTTTTATCGGCAAAAGCTACTCGGTCCGTTCATTGTGGATTTCTACTGCCCGCATGCCCGCCTGGTAGTCGAGGTTGATGGAGGACAGCATTATGAGGTTCCTGGCGCGGCAAACGATGAGAAGCGGGATGCTTACTTAAAGGACAATGGGTACGAAGTTCTTAGATTTTCAAATCTGGAAGTCCATTCGCAGCTGGATAGCGTGCTGGAAGTGATAACAGCCAGGATTGAAGCTACAGCACCGGTATTGTCAGACAAATCCCCCTTTGTCCCCCTTTCACAAAGGGGGGAAACTATCCCCGTTTCACAAAAGGGGGAAACGAACTCCCATTCAAATAAGGGGAGGAATACCATTTGTGTACCGATCACGGCCAGGACTATTGAAGGTGCGGTAACGGATATTCTGAAGGCGCAGGACCTCCAGGCTGATATGGTAGAGCTTCGCCTGGATATGCTGGATGGACCTGGTTTTGAGGCATTGCCTCAGCTCCTGCTGGCGGCCGAACTGCCGGTCATCGTGACCGTGCGTTCAGCAGCCGAAGGGGGGCATTGGCAGGGCAGCGAAGAAGAACGGTTCGGTCTCCTCGAGCAGGCGGTGAGCGAGTATGTGGAGTATATTGATGTCGAGCTGCGTTCTGACCGGGCTATGAGGGACGCTTTGCTGGCGAACAAAGGGGAAACAACGGTGATTATTTCCTGGCATGACTGCGAGGGTACGCCGAACCTCGAGGTGCTGTGGAGCGTTTTTCAGGATGAGATGGCAGCCGGAGCTGATATTGGCAAGATCGCTACCATGGCCAGAAGCGAAAAAGACGTGAAGATCATCCATGAGCTGCTCGGGCGGGTTCAAAAAACAGGGAAGCCCTGCATCGCGCTGTGCATGGGAGAGCTCGGTATCGCGAGCCGGGTGAATGCGGCCGCCTGGGGTTCCTGCCTGACATTTGCAGCACTTGAATCTGGCAAGGGGTCGGCTCCAGGACAGCTGTCGATCAATGATATGAAACTTTTTGAAATGAAGAGCAGGATATTCAATCCGGCTACATGATAATTTTTAGAGCAGGTTTTCAATCATGACCAAAGAGTATTCGCTCGATGACCTGAATCCGATGACCTACGATGAATATGCGACCGCAGTGGCGCGGCTGACCGGCAAACTGCGCACCTACTGCATCATGCGGGAAGTGCGGTTCGATATCATCGTCCCGATCCTCCGGAGCGGGGCTATCCCGGCTGGCATCATTGCTCATCATCTCGATATCCAGCATTTTCTGCCGGTGCAGGTCTATCACGAGGGCCGGGGGCTCAAACAGGTCTTCACAATGCCCCGGATGCTGGACCTCAGTTTGACAGCACCCAATATCCTGATCTGTGACAACCACACGGTCAGCGGAGCGGTCGCCCGCAGGTCAATTGAGCTGGTCAGAGAGTCAGTTCCTGACTCGAAGATCTGTTTTTCCTCTGTGGTAACAGCATATGGAGGACCAGCATCCTTTGAGCATGTTGAAGAGTGCTTTTTTGGTGTCCAATCCAACGAATTATGCGCAGCAAGTCCTTAGGAGATCAGTGAACTGGATCTCAGGCCGGGCGTCACCCTGTTCCCCTGGGAAGATGCTCAGAGCGAACTGGCAGCTCTTAGAACTATGTGAGGTGACCCATGGCAGGCAATACCTTTGGTGAAGTGTTCAGAGTTACTACCTGGGGCGAGTCCCATGGCGGGGCCGTGGGGGCAGTGATCGACGGGTGCCCGTCCCGGCTTCCTTTGACTGGATCTCTCATCCAGCAGGAACTCGACCGGCGCAAGCCGGGTCAAAGTGATATCACCACTGCCCGAGGCGAAGAAGACACGGTGCATATC
>CAYOQW010000075.1:0-6649 GCA_964406175.1 uncultured Candidatus Saccharibacteria bacterium | reverse complement strand
TTCCAATACCATGCGGCTGTTGACGCTTCCGACCTCGATCCTGGAGGGGCTCGCCGAAGGCAAGATCTCTGAAGGACATGCTCGAGCGCTCCTGGGACTCGTTGATCCGCATCTCATGGAGATCGCCTACGGTCAGGTGTTGAAGGACTCGCTGAACGTCCGTGAGGTCGAGGAGCTGGTTCGCAAATATCTGTCGTCCAGTGTCACTGAACAACCCGCCAAGGCAAAAAAGCCGCTTTTTTCACGCTGGGACTATCAGGAAAAGCATCTGATGGACCGTCTGGGAGCGCGTGTGCGCATCCAGGAACGCCAGGGTAAAGGGACCATTTCACTTGAGTTTTATACCGAAGAAGAACTGACCAGACTTGTCGAACTGCTACTTCAGGTTGATGACTAGTCTTCATTTGACTTGTGTCATTCACGTTACAAGGTCCTCTGAAGTGTCCTCGCGAATGGGGAAAACGGGAATCCCCGCCCTTGGCGAGGCTCGCCTATGAAGGCGGCAGACATAGAAAATGAGAAAGATGGATCCCCGTTTTCACGAGGATGACAGTTTCGGACAGGTTCCCAGTAACCATTACCGCGTGAGTGAACTATGGCACACAGCATTCAAGCAGTTATCCTGGCGGCCGGGCGTTCGACCCGCTGCTATCCGCTCACGCTGACCCGGCCCAAGCCGCTGCTCCCACTGCTGGGCACGACCATGCTCGGTCACACCCTCGGTGAACTCAAGGGGCTGGTGGACGAGGTCCTCATCGTGGTCGGCTATCGTTCTGATGCCATCAGGGCGGTCTTTGGCGACTCCTATGAGGGCATGCCGCTCCGGTACATCGAGCAGACGGAGCAGAAGGGTACTGCGCACGCACTGCAGATGGCCAGGGAGTTCCTGAAGGACCGGTTCCTGGTCCTCAGCGGTGATGACGTCTTTTTCAGAGAGGACATCGAGCGCTGCCTCAGTCATCAGTTCTGTGTGCTCGCATCTGAGCATCCGTACCCCGAACAGTTCGGGGTCCTGAAAGTGCAGGGCGATATTGTGGAAGATATCATCGAGAAACCAGAGACGCCTGAGGGGAACCTCGTCGGGACGTCCGCGTATATGTTCGATCGTTCCATTTTTGACCTCGAGGTCGCACTTTCATCTCGAGGAGAGCTTGAAATTGTTGATTATATCCGGCTGCTGCCGGAAGTGAAATGGGAACAGGTCCGCCGGAGATGGCTACCGGTCAGCTTCCCCTGGGACCTGCTGGATGCCAATGTCCAGCTTCTCCATGACCTGCAGCCCTCCAATCAGGGCAGGATGGAAGAGAACGTACATATCGAGGGTACGGTGGTCATCGGGCCCGGCACGGTCGTCAAAAGTGGCACGGTCATCGCAGGTCCGGTCTACATCGGTGCAGACTGCATCATCGGACCGGGTGCGTACCTGCGGCCGGACACGATCATCGGCGACCATTGTCAGGTCGGATTCGGCGTCGAGATCGTCGACAGTCTCCTCATGGACCATACGGTGTGCAAGCATCGCTCCTATATCGGTCATTCCGTCATCGGCTCGCACGTCAATATCGGCGCCGGTTTTATCACGGCCGACTTTCGGGCGGACGGTCTCGGCCAGATGACCGTGATTAATGGCAAAAAAGTGAATTCCCATCGGACGAAACTCGGCTGTTTCCTCGGCGATGGGGTATTCACTGGCATCCATACCTCGACTTACCCGGGGCGAAAGGTCTGGCCTGGGCTCATGACCCTACCCGGAGAGGTCGTGGACCGGGACAAAGATCACGGTTGAAGAAACCTATAGAAGTCTGAACCAGTTCCCTCGGTCACGGTCAGGTGATCGCCGTAGGGCAGGATGTAGTTCAGGTAGAACTTGAGGCTCGGGGTCTTGGGATACTCAGGTATCTGCATCCCGGCCGCGGGGACGATGACGGTGTGCGTGTCGTAAAACTCGGTATACCGGTAAACGGCTTGCCGGTAGGTTTGCTCCTGACTGATGACTGCGGTGCTGAGCGACAGCAGGGAGTCGATCCAGTCAGAGGTCTGGAGCCGGGAATTTTCGGCAGCAGAGAGGAGGACCATGGGGACGAGGACCGCGGTGCTGATGACAGTGCCGATCCTCGGCGAGAGCTTGAACGAGCTTTTCCACGGACCCTGCAGCAGTTCTCCTGCCAGCAGACAGAGGCCGAGCTGCGGCAGATAGTAGTAGCGGATCCAGAGGTAGCTTTCCGTGAAATTGCTGCGTGCGGTCAGGGTGATCCAGAGCGGGATGAACAGGATGAAGAGTGCGGCGAGCAACCCTCTGGTGTTCGTTCGTCTGGTGATCATGAGCACGATCGCCACCAGCAGGAGCATCCACCGTTGCAGCGAGGAGGTGAGGAATGACAAGGCGATGGTGTCGGTCCCCTTCCAGGTGAACGAGAGACCTTTGAGCACATCAGACTGCAGTTCATCTCCGACGACAGGGTAGGAGCTCTTGATGATCAGAATGAGTGAGAGGCAGCCACCTGCCAGGAGCACAGGGACCAGGTACCGCAGCAGTTTCGCTTCCCGTTCGCGGAAGGCAATGAGCAGGAACAGCCCCCAGACGAACAGGCCAGGGGAAAAGGCGAATGAGGCCAGGGAGCCGAACAGGATGCTGAGGTAGAGGAGTGGTCGCCGTTCTTCCCTCAGATACCTGAGCCACAGCAGGATGCTGATCGCGATCAGGGCAGACGTGATGGTGTTGCAGGAGGAATAGGTGTCGTAGAGCGCGTCTATATTGGCCAGGGCGAAGAAATACAGGAGGGCAGACAGGGCAGCCAGATGTGTTCTGCCCCATAATGTTTTGAAGAAGAAGTAGAGCGCTGTGCAGGTGATCGACAGCATGATGAGGAGGAACACATGCCATGCGAAGATCTGCCGGCCAGCGAGAAAGTTGATCAGATAGGGGATCTTTGAGATCACGAGCACATGCTGGTTGAACGGCTGGAACATGAACTGCAGGAGATCACCGTTCTTGATCGCCTGAGCCATGCCTCCATAGGTGTCGATATCGTCAGAAATGAAGAACGCTCCAAATGACCGGGCGTAGAACAGGGATGCAAGGGCTAGAAACGCTCCGGAAACGAGCAACCACTGGATGAGCGGCTGCGATAGCAGGCGGGACCTTTGGACTTGGGAGGTCCAACGGCGGATCATGTCGGTCATGCGGGTCCTTCTATCTAAGTTCAGGGAGCAGAGCCAGCTCAGTTGTCAGGACCTGCTCAGGGAGCACGGAAAAAAGTGAAGAAATCGGAGCCTGCCTGTTCCACCACGGTGAGTTTGTCAGAATAGGGCAGGACATAGCCGAGTATGAATCGGGGAGTGTGGGTTCCGGGGTATCCGGTGATGGGCAGCTCGATCGCCGGGACTGAAATGGTCGAGGTGCGGTAATAGGCGGCATACCGATAGGCTGCATCCCTGTATGCCTGTTCGAATTTGACCGCCTCGGCATTGATCTCCAGATAACTTGTCAGAGGGCCCGCATTCTGCACGCGGTCAGTTTCACGGGCATTGAGATAGATCATGGGGAGGAGCACTGCCAGGATGACGAAGGAGACCGACTGGCGCGACATGGATAGTTTTTCCCGCCAGGGAGCCTGGAGAAGTTCGCCTGCCAGCATGCAGAGACCCAGCGAGGGCATGAAATAGTAGCGCAGCCATACATAGCTGTCAGTGAAGCTGCTGCGCATGGTCAGTGTCATCCACAGCGGGACGATCATGATCGCGGCAGCGATGGCGAGACCTCGGGGCTGAACACGTTTCGTGACGAGCAGGATCAGGGCGACCGCGAGCAGGACGGACTTCTGCCACCAGGTACTCACGAACGAGAAGGTGACGAGGTTCGTGCCTTTCCAGGTGTAGGAGAGACCCTTAATAATATCGCTCTGCAGGACGTCTCCCGAAGCAGGGTAGGCACTTCTGATGAGCCAGATGATGCCAAAGGTCAGGCCAGCCATGCTGACTGGTAAGAGATAGGGCAAAATCTTCTTCTCTTTTTCCCGGAACGAGAGGAGCGCGAAAAGCACCCACACGAAGAGACCGGGGGAGATGGAAAATGTGCAGAGCACACCCGTGGTGATACTGGCTGCGAGCGCCTTCCGGTCCCTGTTCCGCAGGTAGATGAGCCAGAGATGCATACTGACCGCGATCAGGGTGTAGCAGAGGATGTTTCCCGAGGAATACGTGTCATACAGATAGTCAATGGCCGGTACGGCAAAAAAGAAGAACAATGAAAGCAGGCCAGCGAGCAGTGTGTTTTTCCAAAGTAGTTTGAAGAAGAAGAACAGCGTCGTGCAGGTCAGGGCGAACAGCCCGAAGAGATAGACATGCCAGGGGAATATCTGCCGGTCGGTCAGATAGCTGAGGAGATAGGGGAGTTTTGATACGATGACCACATGCTTGTTGATCGGCTCGAAGAGGTAGCGGATGAGCTGGCCGTCCCTCACAGCTTCTGCCAGCCGGCCAAAGGTGTCCACATCATCGGCAAAGAAGTACGTACCGAAGGCTTTGGCATAGAACAGACTCGCGAGGACGAGGAAGAAGCTGAGCGTCATGGTCCATTGGATCATGCGCGATCTGAGAATTCGTGCTTCTCTGATCTGTTCGATGAGAGTTTTGAAACGTTCGAGCATGCTGGTCCCTTGTGTACACGATGTTCATGATCTGAGCGAATGCATCATAACGCAATTACACGTCAGGAAAAAGCTGGTACTGCATCAGGGTGTTGACAGATCGAAGCCTGACCGGTTAGTATATAAGTAAGAAATGGTGGAGTAACCTCCAAGTATCCGAGCTACAGGAAACGGGACCTGGACTGAGAGTCCCGGCAGAGATCAGAGGCGAATGGACCATATCGATCCAGCTAATAGCTGGCGGAAGCCCACGTTATAGAGGCTGGACAGTAACGTTCCCAGGAACAAGCTGTCGACAAGAGCCCTGTAGCACGTGCTGCAGGGGAATCAAGGTGGCACCACGAGAAAACTCTCGTCCTTTGTATTCACACATGTGGATACAGGACGAGAGTTTTTTGTATTTCATTTCCCGGAGGACAGAGATGGTCACGTTCATGGCAGTCGACAAACTGATCGCTCATGAAGAAACGAACCCTGAACGGCTGCGTCAGGTCCTTTCTGACATCTCAGAACGCGGCGTGCTGGAGCTGCCGCTGCTGGTGGACCGCGAGAGTTCGATAATTCTTGACGGTCATCATCGTTTCCAGGCCCTTCAGTCCCTTGGTAAGAAGACCGTACCGGTCCGGCTGGTCGACTATCTGTCAGCGGATATTGAGGTGTATCCCAGAAGGTCCGATATCCCGGTGACCAAGCAGATCGTTCTCAATACAGGCAAAGCCCATCATCTCTTTCCGGAAAAAACCACAAGACATGTCATGAAGCATCGTCAGCGACCAGCCAATGTTCCGCTTCGATCTTTTACCTAGTAATCAGGAGTTACCATGGACAGCAAACGGAATACTAACCTTTTCAAACGGAGGAACATCTATTGGCGAAAATACTAATACGGTAATGAAAATGTCATTCCCGTGGAAACGGGAATCCATCTTTTTAATTTTTATCTTTTCATTTTCTGGATCCCCGCCTTCGCGAGGATGACGACAACCATACATACCAATTTAGAAGGAACACGACATGACCGACCTCACCAAGATCATTCTCGAAGAAAAAGACATCCCGCATCAGTATCAGAACATCAGCTACTACCTGAACAAGTTCCTCGGCGAGCTGCCGCCCCCTCCGCTTCATCCGGTCACCCGTGAACCTGTTGGCCCTGCTGATCTCGCTCCGCTGTTCCCCATGGAGCTCATCAAGCAGGAAGTCAGCCTGGAACAGTACATCCCGATCCCGGAACCGGTCCGCAAAATGTACAAGACGTACCGCAGTACGCCTCTGATCCGGGCCAGGAACCTCGAAAAAGCGCTTGGTACCCCGGCTAAGATCTATTATAAGTATGAGGGGGCCAGTCCCTCCGGCAGCCACAAGTTCAATACTGCGCTCGCTCAGGTGTACTACAACCAGCAGGAAGGGGTGACCGAGCTCACCACCGAGACCGGAGCCGGTCAGTGGGGTTCAGCGCTTTCCATCGCCTGCCAGATGATGGGGATCAAATGTACCGTCTACATGGTCAAGGTCTCGGCTGAGCAAAAGCCGTATCGTAAATATCTGATAGAGATGTTCGGTGCCAAGCTCATCAAGAGCCCTTCTGACACCACGAACGCAGGTCGGACCGCTCTGGCTTTGGATGCCAACCATCCTGGTTCGCTCGGTATCGCTATCTCCGAAGCGGTTGAAGTCGCTTTCGGCAACCCCGCGATTAAGTATGCCCTTGGTTCTGTCCTCAATCACGTGATGCTCCATCAGACTATTATCGGTCAGGAAGCTATGATGCAGATGGAGATCGCCGGCGTCACTCCCGACGTGGTCATCGGCTGCCATGGCGGCGGCAGCAATTTTGCCGGCTTGGCGTTCCCGTACGTAGCTGCCAATCTGGAAAAAGGCAAAAAGGTCCGTTGCATCGCGGTCGAGCCAGCTTCCTGTCCGAGCCTGACCCAGGGGAAGTATGAATATGATATCGGTGACAGCATCGGCATGACCCCGCTCATGAAGATGTATACGCT
>CAYOQW010000074.1:0-6788 GCA_964406175.1 uncultured Candidatus Saccharibacteria bacterium | reverse complement strand
GTACCGCCCCGTTCTGGACACACGCCGCTCTCTATGAAGAGCAGGGGATCCCTTCCCTAGTTTTCGGCCCCGGCGATATCTCATCAGCCCATATCCCGAACGAATGCATCGACAAATTACAGGTCGCAAAAGCATATGCGATTTTGAAATCATTAATCCAGCAGCTATCCTGAAAATTGTTCTTTTTTTCTTTTTGGACGAACACGGGGGTTCGCCCCTGCAATCCCAATTCAAACCCGTTAACCCGCCAACTCGTGAACCCGTTAACACTTACTGATTGGTATTATTCATGGCCAAGAAACTCTGGGGTGGTTCGTACAGGATAAAACTTCATCCGCTGGCCGAAAAACTGATCGTCAATGACGAACAGAACCGCATGGACACGCTGCTGCTCCCGGACTACCTCCTGGAAACGACTGCCCATGTCCAGATGCTCGCAAAGCAGAGGATCATCAGCACTGCCGAAGGAAAACAGCTGACCGCTGAGCTGAAGAAAGTCCGCAGACTGACAGAGCAAGGGCTGTTCGTCCTGGACCCGTCCATCGGGGACGTCCATGAAAATATCGAAACCTACCTCATAACCGCCCTGGGCGACACCGGCAAAAAAGTCCACACCGCCCGCAGCCGCAACGATCAGATCGAAACCGATACCCGCCTCTACCTCAAACGCCATCTGCTTTCAGTCCTCCATGATGTAGCGTCTCTGAAAAAAGAGCTTACAGCTAAAAGCCTGCAGAGTACAGCTCTCTTGATGCCCGGCTATACCCACCTCCAGGTCGCCCAGCCCATGACCGTCGGTTTCTGGCTCAACAGCTATGTGGCTGCGATCGAACGGGACGAAGTGCGGCTGCAGGAACTGGTCGATCGAGTGGACCTTTCACCCCTGGGCTCTGGTGCCGGTTTCGGCGTTCCCTATCCGATCGACCGCGATCTGACGGCCAGCCTCCTGGGCTTCACCGGCGTGGAATCAAGCCCGCTCGATGCGGTCGGCAGCCGGGGCGAACTGGTCGCTGAGGCCATGTGGCTGCTGGGACTGCTCATGACCCACGTGGGCAAACTGGCCAATGAATTGATCCTGTTCTCCACCCCTGAATTCGGCTTCTTCACCCTCGGAGAAGAGTTCACGACCGGCAGCTCCATCATGCCGCAGAAAAGAAATCCAGATATCCTCGAACTCGTCAGGGCCCAGAGTGCGGTTCTGTTCGCCGAGGCCAACAAGATCGCCATGCTCATACGAAACCTCCCGAGCGGCTACAACCGCGACACCAGAGAAAGCAAAACATCTCTCAAGTACCTGCCGGAAGTCAGCGTCGCTTTGCAGGTCATGACCGAATTGATGAAAACGCTCCAGGCGAACCCCAAAGCCATGCGGGTTGCGATCGACCGAAGCTTCGCAACTGCGACAGCCCTGGCCGACTCGCTCGTCCAGCAGAAAGGTATAACCTTCCGAGACGCACACGAGATCTCAGGTAAGCTGGTCCGCTACTGCCAGGACCACGACAAAATATTCGCTTCGATCACTGATGCCGATCTAAACAAAGCCTTGACGGCAGGCAAAACCCATACCGTCAAGCTGACCGCTGCCTGGGTACGAGAGGTCACTGATCCTGCGACCGTGGTCAAAAAATTAGAAATCCCGTTTCCCGAACGACCTGACCACCGCTCCAAAAAGCAAAAGATCAAGAACGCCGGCACCCGCTGACAGCCCGATGAGGATCCGGTCGGTCAGACCGGGATCGTACAGTTCACCGAGGAGAATAGACTGGAAATACGAGTGAAATGGAACTGCCAGGATCATGATGACTGAGGTAAGCAAACCGAACAGGATCATGGTCGTGACGATGGCTGGGACCGACGAAGCAAGCTTCGAAGGGTCTGATTCCTTCAGATTGATCCAGATCGTCCCGACGGCAAAGGTCAGAAAGGCGATGACCGAAACGGATGCCGCGGTGGCAATGATCGAGATACGCTGGATCTCTACCGGCAATGACAACAGCCTGGCCACGAAGAACGTCATGCCGGTAGACGCGGCGACCAGCACCAGCATGAGCGGTACGAGCTTGGCGCTTAGCAATCGCGTACGGCTGACCGGACTGGTGAGCAGGAACCAGAACGACCGCCCCTCCAGGCTCATGGCTGGAAAGATGAATCTGAGGGCCAGCGTGGTGAACAGGTATCCCACGATAGCAAAACCCAGGTATGCCACGATCGTACCAAAGATCACCTCCAGATGAGCGAACCTGGCCGGCACCTGCCGCAGGATGACGATGAGAAAAACGAACAGTCCGACAAGCGTCCCGCTCTGCAGCCATTGACGCGGATCCCGGATGAACAGTTTGATGTCTTTTTCCAGCAGTACCCCGGCCACCGGCGTCACCGGCATGCGGTGCATGTGTACTGCTTTCTTCCGGGAACGACGGCCCTGAGCTCCAGACAGCCACCAGAGCCGCAGATACACCCGGTCAGCCATCATGGTCAGCACCTGGGCCAGAAAGGCAAAGGTGACGAGCAGCAGAAGAGCGAAATAGAGCGTATCGCCTGCCTGCCCTTTTTGCAGGGAAAAGAACGCCTGCTGTACCCAGCTGCCGGGGAAGAAGGGAGACGAGGTACGAAGTTGACCGATGTAGGCTTGAATTGCCGGAATATTGGAAATGTCAGGCAGCACGCTGGTCGACGTGCTCTGGGCCGAGAACAGATACCAGCCCCCCGAGAGCACGGTCAGGGCCATGGCCAGCCGGGGCAGTCTCGTCGATACCGCGAGCAGGGCCGTGAAGGCAAAGGAGAACAGAACGCCCAGAAGACCAGAAATGGCGACCATCAAGGTGATCAGCAGGATGAACAGGACCACGGACAGGAGCGAAACCGAAAGCACGGTCCCCAGAGCGAGAAAGATCGGCAGCCCCAGGAGGAGCACCATCCAGGAACTGTACAAAATGGTTTCGGCGGCCTTGTACCAGAAGATCGCCAGGGCATTGATCGGCTGGGTCAACAGATACCGGGTCTCCCGGGATTGGAAGAGCGTCGTGGCTGCGGCCATGACAGTGCTCACCACGAGTAGAAAAAAGAACGTGTTGAGCAGCATGCCCATGCCCTGTTCGATCAAGGCCTCGCCGACCTCGCCCTGCTGGAGCAGGAACTGAAGGACGTAGCAGGACAGACTGTAGAGTCCCCACATGAAGCCCAGCGAGATCAGGAAGAACGGGATAAAGAGCAGCCGCCGCCCCCGGTCCATGGTGAGGAAGAACCGCGGCAGGGTCAGCAGCCGTTTCTTGAACAAAAACCAGGCGAATACCGGTATGTCCTGCCAGGAATTACCAGTCAATTCGTTCTCCTCCATACCCACCGGTCAATTTGAGGTACAGCTCTTCCAGATCAGAACCGCTGGAAGCGGCCTGGGACCGAAGCTCGTCCAGGGTTCCACAGGCTGCGAGCTGACCGTGGTAGATGATACCGATGCGGTCGCAGATATCCTGTGCCAGACTGAGAGTGTGCGTCGACAAAAGAATGCATACTTTGTCCTCGCTCGCTATCTGCCGGAGCAGAGTCTTGACCAGGTGGGCGTTCTGCGGGTCGAGCCCGACCATGGGTTCATCGATAAGCAATAGTCGAGGCCGGGACAGGAACGCCGCCGCGAATACGAACTTTTGACGCGTCCCGTGCGAAAAACCTTCGGCGTACTGGTCGATGAACTCGGTGATATTAAACAGCTTCACCATTTCCTCAATACGGCCACGAGCGATATCAACCGGAATATGGTGAAGCGTGGCCACCATTTCCAGGCACTCCCGGCCGGTTAATTTATCGTAGAGATATGGCTCATCAGGGATATAGCTGAGGGACTGTTTAGCGAGAACCGGCTCCTGATGCACATCATGATCGTTGATGGTCACCGTGCCTGACGTAGGAGAGAGCAGTCCGGCGATCATTTTGATCGTGGTCGTCTTGCCGGCTCCATTGGGCCCGAGGAAGCCAAAGATCTCGCCCGGCTGCACCTCGAGCGAGATGTCCTCCACCGCCAGAACCTGACCAAATTTCTTTTTAACATGACGCAGGGACAACATAGCGGACTTCCGTTAGTAAGATTCCAGAACTGCGGGGTGAGACTCCACGAACTGCCTGATCGAAGGGAGATCAGTGATCTCCGAAACATAGGTGCTGGCTTCCTCGCGCAGCATTCTACCCTTGGGATCTAGCCATACCTCCGAACTGAGCGATGACTTCGTAACCGTGAATTTCCGGGCTTCCACCAGGCCGTCCGGGGTCTTGATCATCTCAGTCCCCTGACTTACCAGCAGGAATGATGCGTCCGCCTGGCTCAAGGCGTCAAAAGTCTGAAAGCGGAACTGCTCACCGGCTTTCTGCGCCCGTGTTGCCGCGATAGCATAGGCAGAACTAGCTGTCGCGAGGTCTTCATTGAAAGTAAGTGTCCGTTCGAACTGGGTCCCCATACCCGATAGAACCAGCTGAATCGCGTCCTCCTGCCTCGTCGAGGTCAAGGTGAACTGGATCGCACCCAAGCCCACAGTGCCGTCCAGTGTTAGCGGTTTCATGGCGTTATCCAGCACTGAGGACAGCTGCATGGTGAGAAACACATCGTCACCAAAACCGTCCACTTTGATAACTGTTTCCTCGATCGATGCATACTGGCTTTGGTTGTCCCCGGCATATTCCAGCGATGTCCTCGCATAGCCGATCAGCTCGCCGTCACGGTGTATGCTGTACCAGGTCGTGCCGATAGAGGGATCAACGATGGTGCCTTTGGCGGACAGGTATGAGATGCCCTTACCTGCAGACTGGACCCGCAGAATTAGACTGCCCATCATACTGAGGAAGAGAACAGGCAGGATCCCAAGCAGTACTGCACGGATAGCTTTCGGCATTCATCATTCTTTCAAAAATACATGACAGTATTATAATCATCTTCCCGGCAAAACAAAACCGGTCGCTTTATTCCCCCTTGAGGTGCATCCTGTTTGAGCTATAATCAATGAGCTTCAGTTCACCAGGATCAGCCCATGCCCAAGATCAAGCTCCTCAAAACCATCTACGTCGACCTGCTGGTCCTCATCATGATACTCATCGTACTTACGCCGTATCTTGTGCAGGGCGGTATTTCTGTCCTTCAGGAAGAAGTCGTAGAAGGCATAATCATCGCGCTTCTGTTCATGACCGGATATGCCATCTACATATTCTACACCCGGGCGGTAGCAAGCGCAGAAAAACAGGTGCAGGCGATCGAACAGGACAATACTGCCCTGCAGAACCGCATCGATGAGACCTTTAAGTACATCGGCGCGCTCAATGTGCAGATCTCCGAGATCGAAGAGGTTTTTGCCGCCATCAAAAATTACCCGGAAAGCAAAAAGGACTTTAAAGAAGTCCTCGAATTCCTCTCCACCAAAATCCTCAATATCGTGCACACTCCCTGGGTCCTGCTGCGCATTGTGGACCTGAAAGACGACAGCACCATCAGGGAATTCTGTGGCATCCGGGCTGGCGCCGTACTGCTCAAACATGAGATCCATAATACCGCTTTGGTCCAGGGCACTCTGCCGACAGAAGTCCTGGTGCACACCTCAGACCAGAACAACCTGACCATCAAGGCCTACTGCATTTTCCCTGAGCTGACGCTCACCCGCGAACAGAACATCTTTCTCAAGGCGATCACCAACCAGCTGGAAATGCTGTTCATCGTCTTCTCGTCACCCTACACGGTTCATCAGCCAGAAGTGAACATGCAAGAAAAAACACAACCGGTCACGACCACATCGATTTCCCAAAAGAAGGGCATTTTTTCTTTTCCATTCCAGCCGAAAAAAGCGAAAAATATAGATACTTCTATACGAGGGACCAGTTATGACGTCACCGATGAAACGCCTGTATCGATCGACCTCTGAGCGCCGTATAGCCGGCGTCTGTGGAGGCATCGCCGAATACTTCGCCATCGACCCGACCCTGGTCCGTCTGGCCTGGGTCATCTTCATCGCCATAGGAGGCTCCGGGATCCTCGCCTACCTGGTCGCCTGGCTGATCATCCCCGAGCAGCAGGCATAACAGCTACCGTTCCGGTACAGCTGTTTTTAGACCTTTCCCTCGTTCCTGCAACCTTTTGCGGAATGCTTCCCCCGCGAGCATGACGTCCTTTTGACCAAGAACGAAGTCCACCTGGTCAGCCGACGTCAGCATTTCCAGGATGCTGATATGCTGCTGATGCATTTCACGGGTGAGATGATAGAACAGAGATGGGGTCTCATCCGCACCACTGGTTATTTTCAAAACCACCACACCAGCTTCACGGATCACGCGGAGCTGGTTTTTGAACACCGCATCAAATTCATCAAAGTACAGGGACGCTGCGACCACGGTCACCCGGTCTTCACCTGCTACAACATTGAAATACTGCCGGTCATGGAGCGACTGTACCTGATAGTGCGCCAGTCGGGACAGATTCTGTGACGTCTTGAGCACGGTCATGACGAACACGGGAGCATAGATCCTGAGATAGGAATCCCGGTCAAAGAGAAGCGGCACAGAAGGCGCGCTTGTCGGCAGACGCCGCAGTGCTGCCACGATCGAATTGATCTTGATTGGCCGCAGGAGATATTTTTCCAGCTCCGGCTGGATCTGTTTGGCATAGGCACTGAGATTCAGAATGCCCTGCTCCCGGGAACTTCTGGCCGAAGCGTCCTGGGATACGAGCTCCGCGACCAGGTCCTGGATCGTGACCATGTCATACCTGTGACAAAATGAATAATATACTACGAATTTAATCTATATTTTGACATTCT
>CAYOQW010000073.1:0-6830 GCA_964406175.1 uncultured Candidatus Saccharibacteria bacterium | reverse complement strand
AGGTATAGGTGCGGGAATTGGGCGGGTTCGGGTCGTTCAGGTAGGAGATCCTCCAGCCTGAGACATTTGGTCCGTAGTGCACGGTCTCGAACTCGCTCTGCCAGAATCTGACCAGGAGCTTGTCGGTATTGTTTTTCACATAGCCGGCCATCATGGAGGAGATACAGCCGGTCGAATCCTTCACACTGCAGTTCGGGTCACCGCCCGAGGCACCGATACCGCCAGATTGGAGCAATACCCAGTTCGCAGGGTTCGGTTCAGCGCCACCATTCCATTGGTCTTTACCTTCGAATTCGTCAGGCATGCCGGCGATATGGTAGTAGAGCGAGAAATCAGCATTGGTCGCGTAATCATGGGCGATATAGCCCGCGGCAGCGACGTTCTTGTAGGTCTGGGGAAGCACGAGCTTTACCCAACGGGCGTTCTTGATGTCGCCGTCTGCGGTCGGGACCAGGAAAGCCGGGGGCTTGGGCGCCGTTTCTGCATCATCTCTCACTTCAGGAAAGTCGACGATGGTGGCACCTTCGCAGATCGGGAATGTTAATTCCTTTTCGTGGCCGGGCGGTGTGGTCGGGATATAGCAGTTGTAATCTGAGGCTGTGGCAGCCCGGGGATCCGTGATCTTCGCTATGTTTATGAGTTCAAGATTGCCGGGATCGTAGTTTGGGCAATTGGGCCCATTGACGCCGTTGTTCTGGGTGGCACAGGTGGCACCGCTGGTGGGCTGGATGGCCATTTTGACCACGGCATTGAACCGGGTATAGGCCTCGGATGGCACGGAGTTGGTCACGGTGAGCTTACCGACATACCATTTGATGCTGGCGACGTCAGTATTCGTGTTCTGTGTATAATTCGGGGAATTGGCGACGTTCGGTGCGATGATAGAGTCTATGCTGTCCAGATAGATGGGGCAGCCATCTGGGATAAGTGTCCCGCTGACTTGAGCATCGTCCTGGTACCAGTACTTGAGGTTCGTGCTGCTGCAGTCGCTGGCGGGGAATTTCAGGGTCGTGAGCCCTGAGTCAGTGTAGACAGGCAGAGCCGTATTGACCCGGTAGTAAACATACTTTTCAGGGCTTAAAATGCCGGCCACTTCACGTCCGGTGAGGATCGTATAGGCATTTCCGGCGGCATACATCATCTTGGGGAACTCGGGTGAAATGGTATTGAGGGTCGCTTTGCTGAGATAGAGAGAAGTATTCCAGCCGCCACCGTTCGTTGTCTCGAGCACCAGCGGATAGGCAGCGGTGAGATCACCGACCGCCCAGGCATGGGTCGCAGAGAGCGCGGACACCTCATAGAGCGCGGTGGTATCGATGGGATTGCCGTCGGCATCGATGTTCTGACGGGTCCAGGTGAGCCCTTTGTTCGCGGTCCGCAGGATGACGCCGCCGTCGCCGACGGTCCAGCCGGTGCCGCCCGTGGGGGCAAAGGACACGCTGTTAAGCGCGGTGATGACCCCGCTGGCCCGGGCGGTCCAGGTGATACCGCCGTTGGTGGTCGTCAGGATCGTGCCGTCTGCGCCGACCGCTGCTCCCTGATAGATACCGGAGACCGACTGCATATCGATGGAATTCAGCGCGGGGACGATGTCCTTCTGAACAGCCCAGGTGGCGCCGCTGTCGGTGCTGCTGTAGATCGTACCGTCATCCCGGGTAGCCCAGGCATGCGTATCGTCGGCCATGACGACACTGGTCCATATGACGACGTCAGCCGGAGTGGCATCGGTCCAGGTGGCACCTTTATCACTGGAATGCTGTACGACCTGGTCGCCGACGAGGATGCAGTTGTTCCCGGAGCAGTCGAGCGAGTGGATATCGGTCTGTTTGGTGATATTGATGTACGTATAGGTGGTGCCGCCGTCCGTGGTGCGGAATATGCTGCCACTGTCGCCGATGAAGAGCGCGGTCTTGCCGTCCGCACCAAAAGCATAGCTGTCCTGGATGTCGATAGTGTTGACGTTGGTCTGGTCGGACCAGATAGGGTACAGTCCGCTGCCGGTGACGAAGTAGCCCTTGCCGCCGCTGGCGCCTGCGCCGTACATGGTGGCCGCGTCCACGCTGAAGGTGCTGTTGACCGGTGATACCTGTGGCGTTGTCAGCAGCGCATCGGCCGCCCAGGTGAGGATGCTATTGTTGCTGTTGCGATACAGTTTTTCTGAGGTCCCGGCGAGGTCACCGACCGCGAGGACGTAGGTACTTGCCGGATAGGTGATAGAACGCAGATCAATGAGAGCATTTGACGCAGCATTGACAGCGTAGAATGGTTCATCACCATTGGCAGAAAAGATGTAATTTTCACCTACAGCGACGGTATGACCAGTATCGAAGATCTCTACGTCCCGGAATGTACCGTTGAAGGTAGCAGCCGGTTCGCCGGCTGTAGCCGATGATGCATACCAGGTGAACAGGTCCCAGGTGCGGAGTTCTGCGCCATTTACCCCGACAGCAAATCCGCGATAGATGGGGTCGATGCTGCTCCACAGATCGATGCTGTTCAGGGTATACGCGACCCGTTCATTGGTATTTGACCAGGCGGGGACAGAGCTTGTTGCGCTGGCTGCCCAAGTCTGCAGTGTGCCATTATTGCCTGTAGCCACCATGTTGAGGCCGTCCTGGATGAGGAGGCTGTTCAGGTCCTGTGGATTACCGGTTCCCTTGGAGGTCCAGGTCAGGGTGCCGCTGACATCCGCATAGTAGGATGACTTGCCGCCGGAACCGATGGTGACGATCGAGGTCCCGTCGCTCCACAGGTCGGAGATGGTGTAGTGCGGCACTGGCTGTGCGACGTGATTGGAGGTCCAGACGACATTGGCCGCGATGGCTTCTTCTGGATTGGCGGTCCGATACAGCTGGCTGTTCGTCCCTGCCACGTACATCACTGCCGGTGTTCCGGTGACATAGAGAGTCCTCCAGGTATGGCCGCCGAGCGTGGCGCCGGGCAGCAGTTCCCATGTCCAGGTGAGGGTAAGCGCATCATAGGAGCCACGGGTGACCGCTGCGTCCCCACCGGCGGTCGTGCCGGCCCCGTAGGTATAGATCCCACTTGCGGTCATATCATAGATGTGTTCCAGTCCGGTCGCCCCGGCATCGGTCCAGACTCCGGCCAGACCGACATCACGGTAAGCCAGGGAGCCGTCGGCGGCTGAGACCCAGAGCCGGTTTGAGGTATCGAGATAGAGTCCATCGAGAGCGGGCGCAGGGTCGGCAAAGGTGTCAGGCGTCCAGTCCACCCAGACCCCGGTGCTGGCAGCACGGCGTTCGAGAACGCCGTCACCGGCGATGGTGCCAGCTGCAAACAGATTGCCGCTGCCGTCCATGGTCATCCGGCTGGTGTTCAGGGCTCCGGTGACCGCATCAGGCTGCGTATAGGTCCAGGTATCGGTGACCGTGTCGTGGTTGTAGACATAGCCCGCCGTATCGGCGAGCCAGTAGTTGGTGGTCGTGCCGGCTGCGGCACTGAAATCCTGGGTCGTCCAGGTGTCGCCGTTGTCCCCGGTGAAAAGCATGGTACCCGAGGTGCCGACTGCCCAGCCGATGGGCGTGGTCGCCCCTTCTGGGGTCAGGAACGATACACTGAGGAGGTCTTCTGCTGATATCTGGGCAGAGTGTGACCAGGTCGGGACCGCTGAGTCAGCATCGTCACTGCGGTAGAACCAGCCATCGTCTCCGACGGCATAGGCATTGGTACCGTTCAGGGCGACCGCCCGCAGGATGGAGGCCGGGCTCGGATCGACGTGCCAGGTCACACCGGCATCATTGCTGGTGGCCAGTGCGCCATGGACCCCGTCTTCTGCCGAACCGACGGCATAGACGCTCTGGCCGTCCGCGGAAGCGGTCATGCCATATATCTCGGTCGTCCCGTCCACGCCGTCCGTGACCTCGTGCGTAGCCCAGCTGGACTGGGTGGTCATGGATTGGATGTTGTAGGTACTGCCGTTGGTGGCGCCGACGGTCCAGGCGTAGATACTGCCGTTGTCATCGTAGCTGGTGATATCCCGGAGCGTGGGGCCGACCTGCGTCGCTTCGGTCCAGGTGGTGCCGGCATTGTGTGTCTGATAGACGAGTCCTCTGGTGCTGGTGAGGAATCCCTCGGTCCGGGTGGCAAAGGATACTGAGCTGAGTCCATAGCCACCGGGGATCAAGACTTTGGAGTCGTAGGCCCAGGCGCCGCCGGTAGCGGTGAATTTCCATACATAGGCTTTTTCGTCCGTGATGTAGAGTGCGTCGTGGGTGCCGGATGTGAAGGCGACATGAGTGAAGAGTCGGCCGGTCTCCGGGAGTCCTGTGATAGTGGGGGTATTCCAGGCTCCGCCGGTGAATTTCAGGATGGTGTTGTTCTCTCCGACGATATATGCGGTGTTGTTGGCTTCATCCCTGATGACGGACATGAGATTGGAGCTTGCCGTGCACGTATCAGTAGGTGTGGACCAGGTCACGCCGTCATCGGTGGTCGCACGTATGGTGCAGGCTTCCCCGAGCACGGTCACCCGGTCATTGAATTTGACGACGTCCTTCAGGGTATGTGAGGTCGAGGCGCCGGTCAGGGTGACTTTTTCCCATGCACCGCCGGTTTCGATATGGAAGACAGCTTCGGCAGTCCCTACCGCCCAGGCTTCGGTCGCGGAGACGGCATAGACCCCTTTGAGATTGATCTTGCTGTGTGTGCCGAGATCGTCGCTGAACTGCTGGCTCCAGGTGGTCCCGCCATCGTCCGTATAGAGGATGGTCGGGAAGAATCCATTGCTGTCGCCCACAGCCCAGCCATGGAGCTGGTCATAGAATGACACGGCCCTCAGATCCTGGATCCCGCCACCGCTCTGGCTCCAGGTATTGGTCGAGGGAGCATTGCCGGGGAGGTAGTCTCGGAATTCCACATCATAGGCGGTATCAGAGGTGGCGGTCAGGCGGCTGCGGATATCGTACTGCAGCTGATCGCCTGGTTTGGCGATATTGTTGAACTGATGATCATAGGGGGGATCGTTGTAGTACGGGCGGGTGAGGTCGGTGACTGTCTTGCCGCCCCAGGTGGTATCAAATTCCGGACCGGTGAGGGCGATGGAGGTCGTGGAAGTAGCATTGCCTGTGTTATTACAGTTGGAGCCAAGTTCCGTGAGGGTCGCCCCGATGGTAAAGGTCGTTCCGTTCCCGACCTTGGAGGCGGTGAATTTGATCGTACCAGAGGTCGTCCCGCTCATCACATTGACGCTGACCGGGTCAAAGGAGCCGGCGGAGGATGGGGTGACCGTAAAGGTGATGGCGATCTTCCGGTCCGGCGTTCCGGTGCCTTCATTGTCATCCGGAGTGACTGTAAATGTTTTTGTCTGGCCGGTGCCGATCTTGGGCGGAGAGCCCCAGGACGAGATGTCGATGGTAGCCGTGGGATTTTTTTGCGTACAGCCGCCTCCGTCACCGCCATCCCCACCATCTCCGCATTTGTCGCAGCCGTATTGAAAACAGCAGCCCTCCGCCTCTGGATCTGAAGGGAGACACCAGCCACCACAGCCGCCTTTGTCGTATCCAACCCAGCAGGTACAGGTATTTTTACATGCTCCTGGTTTGCATGCTAGAGCAGCTGCGTCTCGGGGTGGCTGTATGATCTTGTCCGTCTTTGACAGCACCACGACCATCGAGGTGATGGTCAGGAGCATTGCTAGGATCCCGACGACCAGATGCCGTCTCTTCAGTGAGACAGCGGTGCGGCGGGTGGGTGGTGTATGACGGAGTCTGAGGTGTAGTTGCATGGTGGGGTGCTCTGAGGTGTGGGTGAGAAGTGTACTTGTCCGTCGAAGCTCATTTGGCGTAGACGGGAGGTGGGGATGTGTGCTTGTCCGCCGTAGCTGCTTCAGCGTAGGAGGAGGGACTATTTCTTCTGGTTGTTCCCGGTCATAGTCTTCTGTGCGGGGTTGTAGCAGATCGAGGAGTTCTGGAGCTTCCGGCAGCCGCGTTTCAGGCTGGCGGCGGCGTCATGACGGAGATGCTGATAGTAGGAGTCGAGGGAGGGGAGAGGAGCTTGTCCGCCGAAGCTCATTTGGCGTAGGCGGACGGTGTTGGTTTTGGTGTTGGTGTTGGTGAACATGTCGGTCTCCCTGACTACTGCATATAATCGTTGGGCTCTTTTTTCCGATTGGTGAGGGTCAGGTATTTGGCAGGATTGAATTCCTGGGAAAAGGAGATATGACGGATGCGGTTGCGGTTGGTCAGAGGTGCGACCGGCTGCTGGACCATGGAGAGTGAAAAACTGGGGGAATGATAGATGATGGAAAATGTTTTGTTTTTCTTGTTCATGTCTTTTGTTTTTTTAGAGGTGAGGTGTAGGACGGTGCTTGTCCTCCGAAGCTCATTTGGCGTAGGAGGATTGGTGCAGGACGAAGGTACTATTGATTGAGATCATGGTGTTTTGTTTTTCCTCCCCTTAGGTTTTTTGGGCGGGATGCCGGAGAGGGCCTCATACTCCTCGACGCTGAGCAGGATGGCCATGGGGCGGTTGCTCTTGCGTATCATGAACTTCTTGTTCTGATAGTACGTCTGGGCCAGGATGTCGGAGAACTGGGAGCGGATCAGGGCTGAGGAGATGAATTCCATGGGTATTGAGGTTTTAAAAAATGAAGAGCTACAGTTTAAAACTGAGGATCCCGAGAGCGATCAGCAAAAGCGCCAGCCCGAGGGCGATGGCGTGTGGTTTTTCTATCGGGAGTCCTGATTCGGAGCTACCGATCACGGGTGAGGTCGTGGTGACCGGCAGGGCCTGGACATAGGGGAGTTTGCGGGTGTGGGCCGATACCTGGAAGCTGTTCCAGAGCGTCGTCGCGCTTTTGGCCTGCATGACCG
>CAYOQW010000072.1:0-6882 GCA_964406175.1 uncultured Candidatus Saccharibacteria bacterium | reverse complement strand
ATCTGCAGGAATCGGAATGCCGACGCCTCCCCGTCTTTTCCGATCATCCCATCAGGATAGGGTACGGCTGACTCCGAACTGACCTGGATCATCCCTCCAAAGGGTGCCAACGCGATGCGATTCATCTCAGCGCGTATATGTATATCCGGGAGGTCTTTTTTCCGTGAATCGGCACCTGGTACCTGCAGTCGGAATATTATCTTTTCCGCCGTGCACTTAACCATGATCTCCAGTGCTGACAGCGTGTGTCCATCGTGCGTCGGATTGCCCGCCGTGGCAAACCTCTTCAATTCGGACCGGTCTGCCCAGTTTGACCGCTTCCCGCTGGTCGGTGGGCTCGACATTCAACGATAACTCAGGATGCAACTGATGACGGGTACCCAGTATGGCCATCTGGGCCAGGCATCGTTGATAGGTTCTTTCGCACATCTGCATTGACAACAGGTCAGCTTCATTCAGTTCCTGACCGAGGAGCTGTTGCCTTTCACGGAAGTCCGCTGCCACAGCTGAGGTAACTAAGGCCATTTCAGAACAAATATCATAGTCTTCCGCAGCTGCCTCAGGATGCCGCTCTGGTGCTCTCTCTCCTGCCTGGAATTGCTGGATCGTCGCCAGTTCAATCGCCAGGTTCCATTGATCGATCAATGCGCTATCCCGCGGATTGAATTGTTCAATAGTCGCCAACTGGCTCCAGACCTTCTGCCTGAAATTCACCCGTATCAAGGCAAGTTTTTCCAGTTCTTCGGCATTGAGGGCAGCCTCATGCTGTTCGATCAGCTCCGAAATACGAGCACGAACGAGCATTCGGGCACCGTCCCCTGTCTCCAAGGTCCGAGTGACGCTCTCTGGCCAATCAAACACCTGTTGTTCCCAAGCAGATCCATGGTCCATCTGATCAAAAAGATCAAACTTCATATGCATGGCCTCGGATAAAAAGTTTCTGGCTAACTATCAGGCAGCGTCATCGATCACTGAGGCTTCGGTCCCAGCGTCCGGGTTCTGTAGCACGGCCATGGCGGCGTAGCCGGAGATGACCAGCTCAAGCCTGGCGCTGTCCAGCTCTGCCAGTCCGGCATTGGCGGAAAGTGTATCGTATGTCTGCTGACGGACTTCCAGGAACTGCTTTTCGTTCAGTCTGCGAGCCCGTTCTATGAGATGTTCTATCAAGGCCATTTGCTCGTCTTCTGTCTGCTCGATCCTCGATCCCGGGACGCCGATGATGTGTTCCAGTACGCCGACGAACGAAGAACGCTGCGATTCCCGCAGTCTGGCGGCAGCCTCCCCGCCTCCAGCAAGGATCTGGTTACGCTGATCGATCGTCAACCGTGCGAACAAATAGAAATCGCGGTGTTTTTCTCTGATCCGCTGGGCATATTTTCCCGCCACGGCCGGATCAGTCAACAGTCTGAACATCAGATCATGAAGCTCTTCTTCGGCTCCCGACTGTTCTCCCAGAGTGATCTGAGCGACACCCAGTTCCTCAGCATAGGGGTCGGTCCGGGGGGTAGACATATAATCCGCGCCTGGCGTAGTGGTGATGATAACATTGGCCCCGGCGATCGCATGTTCGCCTTCGGCATTGGCCTGGGCGGTGCGATGGATCACGACGCCGTACGTTCTGGCAAATACCGACATATCTTTCTGCCCCAGGTAGGGCGTTTCCGCCACGATCACTTTGCCGGCGTATTTCCTGCGCCCCTCTGCGGTCCCGGCATCCTGTTTGAACTGTGCCTGGTCCAGGGAATCGAGCATGATGACGTCGGATAGATCCCCGGATCCGATCGCCGGCCGAATGATATTCTTGAAGGCGCCCTTGTAGGCGGTGAAAAACATAGGATGACCTGTTTCCCGGGCGATCCTGACCTGCTGACACAGGATGGTCATTGTCGAAGCCACGATATGATCCTTCTGTTCCTGGATCATCCAGGAGACATTTGGATCAAAATAGTCATTTGACACTACATACCATGAGGTACCGAACCCGCATTTGGTATCAGGGGTATCGATCTGATGAGTGAAGACAGCGGATAGCAGTTCGTACTTTTCGCGCTCAGTGACATTGGTGAACCGGTTCTCCCCTCCGAACATATAGCTGATGGCGTCCGATCTGGTCATTTGTGCAGCAGCCTCATACGCTTCAAGTGCCGGGCGGCTTAGAGGCAGTCCGGTATCCAGCACCATTTCCGCAGGTGGTGCCTTTTCCACAGCTACCAGCCCTCTCTTCAGCACGTCATCATTGCGGATGAACACCGTGCGGACGATCGGTCCGTTCTGCTCACCAGTGATGAGGTCGGTCTGATTCATCCCTTCATATGCTTCCCAGTTGAATCTCCCATCGCGATGGCTGTGGACATATTCATCGCCTGGGCGGACATCAGGATTGGAGCTGTCATGGATGATGATGGTGATATGGAAGACATGGTCATATTGCTCGTATAGCCTCTGGGCAGCTTCCTTGATACCCCAGGCAGAAAAGGCCGCATAATAGTTGCTGACAAATACGACTTCCGTCTGTCCCTGCTGCATCAATTCCTGCAAGGCTTTCTCGGCGTAATCAGCAGACTCGAGATACTTTTGTTCTACTGACATGTCATCCGGGGTAGTGACCACGATGTCGGGATGGATGTCCAGGCCAGGCAGAGATCCGGCATAGCGGACTACTGTCGCGTCGTCCGGCTCCTGTCCTACCAGCAGGGTCCGCATCGAAGTATTTCTGGCGATGTCAGAAACCTCTTCCCAGGCATTAAAGATCTGTGAGGCAGGTCCTGCATTGGCTGGGGTCAGAGGGTTGAATACGACCACGGCATCAGATAACTGTGCTCCAGTATCTCCGGTATCTCTGGCATTGCCAAATCTGATCAGATGGGTCAAGTCCGGAGTGACGACGAACGTACCAGGCAGCAATCCGACATCAGTCCTGCGGATCTCGGCAACCTGCTCTGGTGTCAGTGGTTCATGTGACTGAATGAAATCTCTGATCGCCCTGGGTCCGGGGCACCGGGAAAAATACAGATCGCGTAATTCCGAAAGGTCATCAGGCAGGTTTTGATCACTCCCGATCCTGACCAGGCCAGCGATGCATACATTGATATCAGGTTCTACCAGCGTTGCTATGGTCTCCCGGGACAGGTATCCCATGAGATAGCGAAGTTTGAGGTCTGATCCCTCAGAAAGCTGCCTTTCGTTGATAGCGTACACAGTCTCGATGTCAGCCAAAGTCCTGGAGGCAGTGTTCACCCACGCACGCAACTCCGACGTTTCTACTTCTCCACCTTCAATACCCGGAAGATCCAGCGTATCAACCTTCAATCCCGCTTTGCTCATACCCGCTGCTGCCGACATATCATTCTCCAAAATAAAAAAGCCGACTCTATTTTTTAGAATCCACTTTTGTTTTGGGGCCTGGGATCACGGCAGAGTTCTCCTTTGAAAATCTCCAGGTGAAATATTGTAGCTGTATTTTTTATTTATATCAAGTGTCTCGTTTTTTGGGATATTCATGTTAGTTTTGCTGGTATGTCGGGACTAGTAATCGATGGAAATGCAAATATATACTTCCGATATGTCACATACTTGCGCGAAATGACATTCAGCAGTATACTGAAATTTAAAACTCAACCCGTATACACGGGGCGAGTGCTATTGCTGAAATGGACAATTTTCACTATGGCACAGCATGGACGATGAACCGCAGGACAAAGGAATACTGCGATCAGAATACTCTCAGCCTGATTACACTGGTCAGGCGGAGGCGCTTCGCCAATGGACGGCTGGGGTGCATGAGCGAGCGGAAAGACGGCTTGATATCGAGTCTAAGGACAGAAGAGAACCGCTCAACCGTCTGCACAAAGTCCCCCTCTTGCTTCGATCTTCCTATGAAAGAGCAACAGGACACGAGACGATCGACACTGATGATGAATAGCCCGGGAGACCGGAGATCGAGCCGAGAATTTCCGGCCATGATGGTGATACCATGGATATCGGGACCAAGGCAGTGGTTGCCCATGTCCTGGCAGAATGGTACCGCCGGAATCTCCACGCACCGATGCTCCCCTCACCCTACACGCTGGAAGTATGTCTCACCTCGATCTGTCAGGCACTCTGTACATTCTGTTCCTATGGACAACGAAATGCGGCAAACCGCAGTCGACCAGCGAATTCGTTCGAGGCAATAATCGGTGTCTTGAAGGGTGTAGAAAATCTCACGACTGCCGGCGTGTTCCTCGCTGGTGACGGTGAACCCCTCATCTCACCGCATTTTCAAGCGGTCGTAGAGTATGCGCGCCGCTTTGCCGAGGTGTCGGTCCAGACCAATGGTCTGCTCATGGACCAACAGATCATCAAAAAGGGATCGTCATTTCTCAATATGCTCGATCTCGTGTCGATCAGCGTGTGTGCGGACACCGAGGAAATGTACAAGCGTATAGTCGGTATCCCGCGTTTTGACACGCTCGTAGAAAGCATCAAGAAACTCGTCGCTCTGCGAGACCGATCTGACAGGTATATCGCGCGGACCCATATCAATGTCAAGATCCTGATCAACCGGGTGAACTTTGAGAATGTGCCGCGTATGTATAAATTCTACAAAGGACTCGGAGTCGATTCGGTCCAGCTCCGGACCGTGAATAATTATGAGCCAGGCCAGGATGTAGAGCTGGGCGACCATGAGTTGGAGATATTAATCGATTCCCTCCGAAGAGAGCGGGATAGTCAGTTCATGCTCCAGTTCGCCAGCCTGCTTCAGAATAAAAGGACTTCATACTCACCAATTATCAGCAGCATGATTTAAAGGATGGCATGTTTGGAGGGGTCAACCCTGCTGGTGACGTGTTCGTCAATATCCCGTATGCCGCTGACCCTGCCTTCAATATCGGGAATATCAATAACCGCCCCTTTGCTGATATCTGGGGTAGCCTCCAGCATATGGATGTAGTTAACAGGATCCTTCAGGCATCCCGCGCCGGTGACTACCCGCACGATAGCGACCGCTTTCTGGCGGAGAATCGCGCCGTCAAGCAGTATGAGGACCGAAGACGAGAGCTTCCACCGTGGGTGACCAAGGAATATGCCAAAAAGCTGATGGGCCTGTTGTAAGGTTCGCTGGGAGAGCAGTACCAGGATCCCGAGTCCGGTTGGGCGCAGAGACTCTGGTTGGAAACCATTCAGAATCATAGCTGGACTGAAGCGGATCTCGTCGCTTTCAGGTCGACCGCGTCGAATCGGCCACCCAGTTGATCGAAAAATTGAATGCTGAGGGTGATAAAACTTCAGATGATCTGACCGGGGCCAGTGGTCCATCAGGAGGTACGTCAATCTGATCCTGCGATAGATACTCGTTATCAAAAAGACTTCACCCAGCCCTGCCAGGTGAGGTCTTTTTGATCTTCTTTGACACCCCAAAAGGCTTATGATATGTTCTTCACGCTTTTTAGTTTGTAATAATAAAAGGAGAAGGCGTGGGAGTCAAACCGACAGTGCTGCTGGCAACGGGGTTTGTGGATGGCCGTGGCGGTTCCAAGATGAGTGCCTGGGCGTATCATGAGCTGAAGGATAGAGGTATCCCGGTCATCGTCGCTACCAACAGCATGTACAAATACAAGCTCGACGAACTCGAGATCCCTGCAGATATCATAGTTCAGATATCTCCCGAGGATACAAAAGAACAGTTGTGCGAGAAGTGTGACGCAGCGCTCCGGGATGTCCAGTATGACTCCATGCTCTCCATCGGTTGGAGGACCTATTGGCCCTACAGCGCCTACAAACGCAATATCCCCTATGTCCTCGTCGATGGCGGGATCCCGACCCAGTATGGCAGCTATCCCAGCCAGTTCATCAAAGAAGTCTACGCCAATACCAAACTTTTCCTCATGACCACATGGTTTGACTGGAAGGCACCTGTCAGCGACCTCATCCCCGCGATCAAGGTCGTGACCCAGCCCTACTCATACCGCCGGGTCGAAGCCATGAAGACCCTTCAGCAAAGGAGCAAAGCTGAAGTCCGTGCCGAGCTGGCCAAGGAATTCCCTATCCTGGCCGAGCGTCCGGATGACCTCCTCGTCTATCTGAACATGTCCGACGCCTACATCGACCCCTTCAACTATTTTCCCAATAATCAGGGATTCGTCGATCCTTTTGGCCACAAATTGCCTGACTACATGAGCTACAAGGAAGTAGAGCCCTGTATCGGCTACCTTCATAATCTGATCGCTGGTTTTGAGACCAACTATCCGGGTAATGTCCTGCTCTTTGTCATGCAGGAAAAGACCAAAATGCTTACCCAGCCGATCGTCGACATGTGCAAGAAAGTGACTACTTTCGCTCCCAAGAGACTTGATCTTGATCTCGATCCCTACATCAAGAAAGCAGCTGACGTCAATATCTGCCGTGCTACCAACTGCGACAATCAGGCCGAACTCTCTCTCATCGGTGAGCCTTGTATCACATCCGTCGTACCCCGCAACTATATGGACGAAGACACTGCCGCCCAGCAGGCTGAGAATCTGGGTATCTGCAAACAGGTCCTGTACGATGATCCTGAATATATGAAGAAGCTCCATGAGTTCGTCACGGACAAAGCCATGCAGGATCATATGCGCGCTTCGACCATCAAGGTGTTCGATGATTTCTGGAAGAATAACAATTTCTGGGTTGAACTGGCAAAAGTCATCGAGATCTAGTTCTTAATAGATCTTCAAAAGCCGCCTCGCTTGGTCGAGGCGGCTTTTTCTTTAAACGAGGATGAAATGCGTGACGTACACTCTGAGCGGTCGATCCAGGCAGAACTCTCCCGCGTCCTTGACCTTAGCAGCCCACAGAACCAGGCCAAAGTTGCTGCAGCCACGGCTGCCTTGCAGTACGTGAAGAACGGCATGACTGTCGGAC
>CAYOQW010000071.1:0-6911 GCA_964406175.1 uncultured Candidatus Saccharibacteria bacterium | reverse complement strand
CTTGCCTCTGGCATGGATATCCAGTATGGCAGTGCGGCCCTTGATATCAGTGCGATCAAGGATGACCTGCCGGTCAAAGCGGCCCGGGCGGAGAAGAGCAGGATCAAGCACGTCAGGGCGATTGGTCGCCGCCATGATAATGACATTGGTGCGTGCGTCGAATCCGTCCATTTCCACCAGAATCTGGTTCAGGGTCTGCTCGCGTTCATCATGTCCGCCCCCCAGGCCAGCTCCACGATGACGGCCTACCGCGTCGATCTCGTCGACGAACACGATACAGGGCGCGGCTTTCTTGGCCTGATCAAAGAGGTCACGGACGCGCGACGCGCCCACTCCCACGAACATTTCAACAAATTCAGACCCACTGATGGAAAAGAACGGAACCCCGGCTTCACCGGCGACAGCACGAGCCAGCAGGGTCTTGCCGGTCCCAGGAGGACCGACCAGCAGGACACCGCGCGGGATGCGGGCACCGAGCAGTGCGAACTTCTCGGGATGCTTCAGGAATTCCACGATCTCGTTCAGCTCTTCCTTGGCTTCTTCCAGGGCAGCGACATCATCAAATTTGGTCCGCTTCTTTTCCTTGGTCTTGTCGCCATCGGCACCCTCTTCGGCATACACCTTGGCTTTGCTGCGGCCAAAGGAAAAAGCAGAATTACCGCCGCCTCCACCGCCCGCCTGGCGCATCATGAACACGATGAAGCCGATGATGAGCAGTGTCGGGATGAGCGCGGTCAGGATATCGAGGAACACGCCGCTCATCTGCTGGCTTTTGAAGGTCAGCGGCACATTCGACAAGTCGACACCCTGCGAGGAAAGCACCTGCAGGATGTCGACGTTGGAGGCTTGCTGCGCTGATTGGCGGGTACCGTCATTCAGCGTGACTTCTATCTTATTGCCGGAGATCGACATGCTTTCGATCTCGTTGTTCTTCACTTCCTTGATCACCGTGGTGATGCCCACGTCCTGCACGTTCGGCTCAAAAGGAGTCACGACGGCATAGAGGAAAACGAGACCGATGATGGCCAGGATGATGAGGCCGAGGTTGTTTCTCAGCCAGGATTTACCCATTCCACGCCTCCTCTGTATGCCAGGTCAGGACGATGCCCACGGCCTCGCGCCGACGTTAATATTTATTCTTTGACGCCGCCTGTTTTTTCGATGGCGCTCTTCTGGATCTTTTCTGCCGTCGCCATGCGGACGCCAGGGATGAGTGACAGTTCCGAGATGGTCGAGGAACTGATCTTTTCAATGGTCTGATATCCGGCATCGTAGAGTTTCTCTGCCATGGCAGGGCCTACGCCGTCGAGGTCAGTGAGTGATGCAATGGCAGTATCCTTGTCCACCGAGGGAACTTCCTCGACGACTTCAGGGGCCTGCTCTACGGGTGCTGCTTTCTTCTCGGCAACAGCTTCTACGACCGGGGGAACTTCCGTCACTGCGGCGGGGACGGTCTCGACCGCGGGCGTCGGAGCAGCTGATACTCTGTGCGTCCTGGGGGCTTCTTCGGTCTTGGCAGAAGGTTCCTTCTCAGTCGTGCCAGGGGGAGGGGTCAGCGGTTCAGGATTGGCCTGTTTGAAGCTGAGTCCGAGTCTCTGACCGTCTTTGTCCAGGAGGATGATCTTGAAGTCGGCTTCCTGACCTTCCTGCAGAACATCGGCAGGGTCTTTGACATGGAACGAGGAGAGCTCAGAGATATGGACAAGTCCGTCGAACCCGGGTTCGAGCTGGACAAAGGCACCGTAATCAACGATCTTGGTGACCTTGCCCTTGACGACCTGGCCGATGGAGTAACGCTCCGCGACCTTGACCCAGGGATTTTCGGAAAGCTGCTTCATGCTGAGAGATACTCTACGAGCACCCTCCTCGATCCCGATGACCTTGACCGAGACGTCCTCACCGATCTTGACGAGGTCGCCGGGATGGTTGACACGGTCCCAGGACATTTCAGAAATATGGACGAGCCCGCTCGCTGATCCCAGGTCCACGAAGATACCGAAGTCCTTGATCGCGACGACCTTGCCCTTGACGGTGTCGCCGACCTTGAAGTCGAGCTCTTCCTGAGGACGGAAGCCCTGCGTATGCTGGAGATAGGTCCTCTCGGAGAGGATGAGACGATTGGTCTCGCGTTCAAATTCGATGATCTCGGTCTGGAATTCTTCGCCGACGAACTGGGTCAGATACGCGATGGCCGCATCAGAAAAACCAGGTCCCTTGGCGATCTTGCTGGGATAATGTGCCGGGCCAAGCTGAGAGATAGGTACAAAGCCCTGAAGTCCCTCGGCATTGACGATCAGGCCGCCCTTGTTGGGCTGCACGACGACGACATCAACCTGCGTCTTGTTCTCGAACTTGTCTTTCATCTCACGCCATTTCTTCTCGGCACGGGCGCGCCGCACGGACAGGATGGCCCTGCCCTCTTCGTCTTCTGAGAAAAGCACAATGGCCAGGATCTTGGAACCGACAGCCAGCGGGTCGTCGCTCGTGAGGTCGACGAGTTCCCGTCCCTGGATCACTCCTTCGGATTTGGCACCAAAATCAACCAGAGCTTCGCCCTTGGTCAGAGCAACAACGGTCCCTTCGACGACATCGCCGACGGCAGGAGCATTGTTCGTGGTCATCTGGTCGAGGAGCTCGGTGAAAAGCTGGTACCTCTCTGCTACGGGTTCTTTCTGCACTTCCTTCGCACTTGGTAGATTGGACATAAAAAATAAACCTCCTTTTTGAAGATATGTAGAGTATACATAAATTCAGATGAATTGCAAAGGAAATGGTCAGGAATACATATTCCGCCAGATCGCCATCCATGATATAATCACAGGGAAGCGGACCGAACGGACTAAAACCGTCTACCCGGAGAAAAACAAACATGCTCACGTGGATCAGGATCACCATAAGCGCCGAGATCGAACTGGTAGAATGCCTCTACGGTATTTTCTATGAATACGGATATCTCTACAGCACGATGAAAAGCCTCTATTCAAAACAGGACCATGACTGGTTTGAGATGATGACCTATATCCCTGACAATGAAGACGCAGAAGCGCGAAAAGGGAAACTGGAGCAGGCTCTCTGGCATCTGCAGGCTTTTGACCTGGTCGCCATGGACCCGCCTCAGTATGATCAGGTTCCCGCGAGCGAACTTGCCCCAGACGAAAAGAACGACGGTATCTACTGGGTGACAGATACCATTGGGATCAAGATCAGCTATGAGACCGAGACCAGAGAAGCAGATTACCGGATCGTGGTCACCCTGAAGCCAGGTACGGCCTTCGGTTCCGGCTACCACCCGTCGACGCGCTTAAGTATCCGGGCGATGGAGCAGTTCCTGAAGCCGCACATGAGCGTGCTCGATGTCGGGACCGGTACCGGGATACTAGCCTTCATAGCAGCTCAGACCGGCTGTCTGGACATCACTGCGATCGATATTGATAAAGCCTCCGTCGAACACGCCCGTGAGAACGCGGTATTGAACCACAGCCCGCACCTGGAGCTGGCACATGCCTCGATCGGCGACGTGACTAACACGTTCGACTTCGTCGTCGCCAACCTGCCGGCCAGCATCCTCAGCCTGCAATGCCAGTACATCGTCCATGCGGTCAAAGCAGGCGGGACGATTGTCCTTTCCGGCATGACCAGAACGCAGGCGGAAGAAGTAAAAAAACAGTACGAGGCACGTTCACTTGAAAAAATAGGCGAAATAAGAGATAATGATTGGATAGCATACATATTCCAAAAGATAGAAACAGACACCAACGGGATGCATCAACGTGGCAATAACGGATAAAAAAACCCTGGAAGAAACCCTGCTGAGCCTGGGACTGATCACCGATGAACAGTGCCAGGCGATACGCGTCGCGGTCAAAGAGAACAGCGTCACCGCCCGCCAGTACATCATGGAAAAGAACTTTGTTTCAGAAGAAGTCCTGGCCAAGACCCAGGCGATATTGCTCGATGTACCGTTCATCAACCTCGACAAAGCCAAGATCCCGAACGAGATCCTGAAGGTCATCCCGGAACGCATTTCCAAGACCTATGATGTCATCGCCTTTCACCAGGACCCTTCGACCAACCACCTGAAGGTCGCCATGGGCAACCCGGCGGACTTCCAGGCCATCGAATTCCTGGAAAAGAAGACCGGGATGATCATCGAGCCCTACATGGCGCTCCTGAAGCACATCCATGTAATCCAGGACCAGTACCGCGGGCTCACGACAGAGGTGAACAAGGCCCTGGCTGATGTAGAAAAGGATGATGCCATCACCATCTCGACCGAGGACGGCCAGACCATGAACGGCGGATCAGCCAGCTCAGAAGAACTTGCGGATGCGCCCGTAGCCCGCGTGGTCAATACCATCCTCGAATACGCTATCAAATCCGGTGCCTCTGATATTCACATCGAGCCTATGGAGAACCGGACCCGCATCCGTTACCGTATGGACGGCATCATGCAGGAAGCGCTGAGCCTGCCCAAACAGGTACATCCGGCCGTCGTGTCCCGCATCAAGATCATGTCCAAAATGAAGATCGATGAAAAACGTGTCCCCCAGGATGGCCGTTTCCGGATCACCGTGCACAAGAAAGACTCCGACCTCCGCGTATCGACCCTGCCGACGATCTTTGGGGAAAAGATCGTTATGAGAATCCTGGACCGGTCCACCGCTGCCCCCACCCTGGAACAGCTCGGCTACCGTGGCCAGGCCCTCGCCATCATCCACGAGAACATGACCCGGCCCAATGGCCTGATCCTCACTACCGGCCCTACCGGCAGCGGTAAATCGACCTCACTGTTCGCCGTGCTGAGCCAGTTGAACACCGGCTCCGTCAACACCATCACACTGGAGGACCCGGTCGAATACTGGATCACCGGGGTGAACCAGGTGCAGATCAACACAGCAGCGGGGCTCACCTTTGCAGGCGGGCTAAGAGCTGTCCTCCGTCAAGACCCCAACATTGTGATGGTGGGAGAAATTCGTGACCAGGAAACGGCAGAGATGGCCATCCATGCCGCCCTGACCGGCCATCTGGTGGTATCAACGCTCCACACCAACAGTGCAGCCGGTGCTATCCCCCGTTTTCTCGATATGGGCGTCGAGCCGTTCCTCCTGGCGTCCTCGCTCAGGGTCGTCATCGGCCAGCGGCTGGCCCGCAAGATCTGCCCGGACTGCCTCGATATCTATGAGGCACCAAAAGAGGTCGCCGAGCTGGTGAAGAAGGCGGTTCCGGAATTATTTGCACCCGATAGCAAAATGGCTCAGGATATTATAAAATGGTATCCGAAAATTCCCGGGGACATCTTCAGTAAGCCACTTCGTCTCGCGAGGGGCAACGGCTGCGATACCTGCAACCGCACCGGATACCAGGGACGTATCGGTATCTACGAAGTTCTGGAATGCAATGAAACAATCGCCAATCTCACGATCAAGCACTCCTCGGAATTCGACCTGATCACGGCGGCCAAGAAACAAAACATGATAACCCTGAAACAAGACGGCATACTGAAAGCGCTGGAAGGCAAAACAAGTCTGGAAGAGATCATGAGGATCTCTCAGGATTAATTGACGTTCAACTCGTTTATTAGCACATGCCCAAAAACCATGCCGATCTTCAACTACCGCGCCCGTGACGAAAAAGGCTCCATCATCCATGGGACCTCTGAAGCGACCGACAAGAACAGTGTCGTGACACAGCTGAGGGACAAGCACCTCATCCCGCTCGAGGTCAAGTCGTCCGCCAAAGGTGTGGACGTCATGGCCAGGTTCAAAAGCATGCTGGGCATCCCCATGAAGGACAAGGTCGTCTTTACACGACAGCTGTCCGCCATCATCAACGCCGGCATTCCCCTCCTCCAGGCTCTGCAGCTGACCGCTCAACAGACATCCAATAAACAGCTGAAGGAAGTTCTCGGGAAAACGCTCGCTGACATTGAGGGAGGAAAAACGTTTTCCGAAGCCCTGGCTTCCCATCCGGAAGCCTTTTCCAGCCTCTTTGTGAATATCGTCAAAGCCGGTGAGGTCAGCGGTACTCTCGATATCTCGCTCACCCGTCTCGCGGACCAGATGGAACGGGACAATGAGATCCAGGGCAAGATCAAAGGTGCGCTCGTGCTGCCCGCCCTGGTCATGGTAGCCATGGTCGTGGTCATCATCCTGATGAGCGTCGTCGTCATCCCTGAATTGTCAGGACTGTTCCAGGAAGCCGGTAAAGGCCTGCCGATCCCCACGCAGATCATGATGCTGCTGAGCTCATTCCTCATCAATCTCTGGTGGCTCGCCATCCTGCTGACCGTAGGCACGGTCGTAGCGGTCGTCAAATTCGTCAAGACCAGGCAGGGCCGGGAGATGGTCGATGTCATAGCGCTGAAAGCACCGGTCTTTGGCAAACTGAACAAAATGGTCATCTATGCCAATATGACCCGGGTACTGGCTATGCTGCTCTCCAGCGGAGTACCGCTCTTAAAGGGGCTCGACATCATCTCTGATCTGGTCGGGAACCATGTCTACACCGACAGCATCAAAGGCATTGCAAAAGAGGTAGAAAAGGGAGTACCATTGGCGTCGGGATTCAAGGATAAGAAGCTCTATCCGGATATGATCGAATCAATGATCGGGATCGGAGAACAAACCGGTGCTGTGGACGATATGCTCTTCAAACTGGCCGCTTTTTATGATACCGAAGTCGAGAACCTCACCAAAAATCTGACCACTCTCCTGGAACCGCTCCTTATGGCGGTCATGGGAGGAGCGGTCGGTTTTATTATCATGGCGATCCTGATGCCGATCTACAATCTGGTCAACGTCTTCGAATAACATCATTTACACTCCATAAAAACATACAAATCCCCAAAGAAAGGAGGACACCATGAAAGAACAAAAAGGTTTTACGCTCATCGAACTGCTCGTGGTCATCGC
>CAYOQW010000070.1:0-6964 GCA_964406175.1 uncultured Candidatus Saccharibacteria bacterium | reverse complement strand
CACCTGATCAACACCCTTCTTAATGAGCAGCTGACCAGCCACAGAAAAAACAAGGTTGGTAAGTACTATCGACGCGGTGATCACTTTGTTCATAATTCTCCTTGGCCCTATATCCCTTTCGGGGCGATCACAAAACTTCGATCGTACGTCAGGTCAGTCACGCATCCTATCTGCTGATCCGCTGACACACATCCTGCTGGCGCCTCCACATAGATAGCCTGACCATCCGTGAAGGAGAACGTGAAAACCTCACCGCGATACGAGGGAGTCCCCGGTGTCGTAGGGGTGCCAGCCTGTTTCTGCACATTGAGACGGTATTCCTGTCCATCCAGGACTAAGGGAAGCTGGTAGGTCAATTGAACTGATTGGCTCGACTTCACGTCTACCCGCACCAGTCCTGCAAAAACAGTTTTTTCATTCGGCTGACCGGGATACTCGACGCCGGCATCAGGCTTCATCAGAAAGCCCTGCGATGAGATCAATTCACTGCCAGCAGGCACATAGACCCGCAGGTACGAAATATAGGCACCGCCCGGCCAGCCCCAGTTGCTGGGATTCGTATAGTCAATGGTGACAGTGCCGAAGAGCGCATTCGACCCGTCCCGTTCTACGACATAGCCGATCTCCCGGGTGGCGAAGAAGTTGACCTTGTTAATGCCGATATTGCTGTCCACAACCTGCAGAAAGTCACCATCCGTGACGGCGATCTCACCGCACCACCGCTGGGAACAAAGGAGCTGCTCTATGTCGGCATTGGTACTGTAGACCTGGAGGTGCTTCTGCTCAAGGTCCGCAAAAACGCTCTTTACGATTTCTTTCAATACCGTACCCTGCTCGGACATGACGCGGTCGAACAGGATCGCGCCCAGGTCGCTCACGAAATCCTTGCGGGTAGCAAAATCATCAAAACCTTTTTGGACTTCATACTGGATCTGGTAGGTCACCGTATCAGCCTCTACCGTGATATTGTGCTCCGGCATCTCGATCGGACCGAGGATCCTGATGATATCCTCGATCACGAGAGGATCGAGCGCGATCACACCATCCGCCCTGGTGCCCGTGAGGAACTCAAAATAGTCAAGCAGTAGACGCGACGAGGTCGGGAAATCTGACCACCAGTTGCCGTCCCTGAAATGGAGGTACTGCTGCTGCAGGTAGGACCCCAGGGGATAGGGGATCTTGTAGCCATAGCGAGCAGCCATGATATCAGTATCGATCAAATACACATCATTGATCGCAAGTGAGCCTATACGCCCATTGTCTACCGTGAGCAGACCGAAATTGCCGATGAACCCCCCGGTAGCGCGAAGTTCTGTATTGTTCTGAATGATCACCAGGTAGGTCTGCGCAGCATCCTTGCCGAGCAGGGCAGGCATGACAGCGAACAGATCGTTCGCCTTCGCCATCGCCTGATCAGCCTGGTCCAGTCTGATGATCACCTCATCAACTATGCTGCGGAGTCTGCTATCAACACCGACCAGAGAGGTTGATACCAGATGAAATCTGGCTACCATCAGCTCATCCCTGAATATCCCCATCTCCCGGTCCATCACATCAAGGTCGCTGAGCAGCGTCTCCCCGATGGTCTGACCCGATGCTTTTTCTCCGAGTCCCCCGCTGTCACCCGAAGCGACACCAGTGAGGTCCGAAGCGATCGGTGCGACCGCGGTCCAGAACGGTTCAAAGGCACTGAGAACATCCATCCCTGTGGTCGCGAGTTGATCCGCAACTGAGATATTACCGCCTATCCAGGGGATGATCGAGCACCAGCGCAGGCTCTGAATACTCTCATGGAGCGTATCGAGCTCCTCACGGCTGGACCTCAGAGCCTGTTCAACGCCGGTGATATCCATGGCCGAAGCTGAGGTCTGAAGAACAGAAAGCTCGGACTTCAAGGCTCTGCCCGCGTTCAAGGCATTCGAGACAGGAACTATCAACATATACCAGCCTCCCGCCACCAGAAGACCGACGACGCAGGATACCAGAAGAAAAGCACGGAGCCTTCTCCAGGAGCGAGAGGTCAAACGGTCTGGCAGGAAAAAAAGTCTTTTGTGCATATCTCGGAAGTGCTCCCCTATTCATGCGATCCCGACCCGGAAGCCGGAATATGCTGCTAATTTGCTTTCTGTTTCTTTGCCTTGAGCTGGTTACCGAGATACTGAAAATAAAAATGCAGTGAAATCCCGACATACACCATGCCGTTGAGGACCGAGACATATTTGCGGGCATAATGCTTGGCATAAAAGAGCTTCATGGCCCGATGGAACTCTCTGATGATCCACACTGGCCGTTTCTTGCTGCTGGCTCCCTTCAGGTGAAGGATATGCACTTTTGGATAATAGACGATACCGTAGCCAGCCTGCCGGAAGCGGTAGCACCAGTCGAGATCTTCTCCGTACATAAAGAATACCTCGTCGAGCAGCCCCACCTCGAGGAAAGCCTCCCGCGGCATGAGCATGAAGGCCCCAACGATGGCGTCGACCTCATAGGTCTCATCGGGATCCAGATAGGTCAGATTGTACCGGGCAAAAAGTTTGCTTTTGGGAAAGATCGATGACAGGCCTAATAGACGACACAAGGCGACGAAAGGAGTCGGGAAGGTCCGCCGGCAGGCAGGGTCCAGACTGCCATTGGCCATGACCAGTTTGCAGGTGAGCATCCCGATCTTCGGGTTCTGCTTCAGATACCCGATGCATTCTTTCAGCGCATGGGGCGACAGCTCAGTATCGGAATTGAGAAGCAGGATATGCTCACCCGTAGCAATACGAAGCGCCTGATTATTGGCTCGTCCAAAACCGACATTGACGGTATTACGGATGAGCACGGCCTCAGGGAATTCCGCTGCGATCATGTCGGCACTGCCGTCAGATGACGCATTATCAACTACCAGCACCTGTACCTCCAGGTCATCCCGGTAGTCATAGATCGTCTGGATACAGGACCTGAGGAGCGCCTGCGTATTGTAGCTGACCACCACGATCGAGATGTCGACAGGGTCTTTCACCTTCACCATGAAACCTCACAGATCGGAAAAAAGGTAACAGGAGCATACTAACTGAAATTTTCAGCCCCGGCAAGATTGCCTGCGTACTAGGTTGAACGCGATTCTGCATACAGGTCCATGAGCGCCCGGGCTATTTTCTGAGGATCGTGGTACAGGCTCACACCCTTGCCCTCGACCCCTCCCATATAGGATTGTAGAAAATCACCTTCTACCAGTCGATACCCCCTGGCTTCCGCCGATCCCCGATCAAAGGGGACAAAACTGTAGCCTTCGTATTCGGGTGTCGAGGGAATAGGTATGGAGGTATTGCTGTTGACCAGGATACAATTGAACGTATGCTCAGCACCATGGCGTTTGAAGGCTTCCAGAAAATCATCAAGCTGGTAGCCTCGGGTTTCAAACGGTTTGTTCGCCACATTGAGTATAAAGCATTTCAAGGCACTGGAATGCTCCAGGGCCTCCTTCAATTCGGGAAAGATCAGATTTGCCAGGATGGTTGTATAGAGATCACCGGGTCCCAGGATAATGATGTCGGCTTCCTCTACTGCTGCTATGACCTGCGGATTGGTCCTCGCATGTTCGGGTTCATACCAGATGCGGTCCAGGACCTTGACCCCTTCGTACTGCCCCAGATCGATCTTTTCCTCGCCTTCGACGAGAACATCATCCTTCGTCCGGGCCCTCAAAAATACGGTATCAAGCGTGACCGGGAGCACTTTTCCATGGACATTGAAGATCCGGCTGACCTTAGAAATAGCATGGTTGAGGTCTCCAGTGATATCTGCCATGGCGGCGAACAGCAGGTTCCCCAGTTTGTGCCCCCCGAGCTCAGTATCTGCCCCATAGCGGTCACCTTCGAACCGGTAGAGAAGCAGATCTTTTAACAGGTCTTCTGAATCCGACAGTGCTACGATGTTCGAAACGATATCGCCAAAGGCCGGGGTCCCCAGCGCTCTCCGCAGTCTGCCCGTGCTGCCGCCCTCATCGGTCATATGGACGACCACAGAAAGTCGACTGGCAAAAACTTTCAACCCCCGGATGAGCTGAGCGGTCCCGATACCGCCGCCGATGACCACGATCTTGGGACCGGTGCTCCGTTTTTCGAGACTGTCGATCTGATTGAAAAGCGAAGCCCACCCTCCGCTGATAAAGGGACTGAGCAGCCTGCGGGCTGAGATCCAGATCGTAAAACCGATGAGCGCCAGACCGACCAAAGAAAGGACCGCCGCTCTCCACACATGCGGCAGAGGCTGGAGCGTCAGCTGTTCAGCGAGCCGCTGCCAGGACCCCCCGAGGTGGATGGCGCGGTACAGGAACACCAGGAGGAACGAAAATGCGATCGACAGCAGAGTAAGCCCGACAAAGAAAAGGAGGATGGCGCCGCCAAACCGTTTAAGGACGCCCCACCAGGAGATCTTGCTGCTCATATGGTCAAAACCCATGAGAATGGAACAGACGCATTGTAGCTGACACTCCTGCTGCTATCAAGCGACGATGGACGAAGTAGTATCAGGTTAGCTCTGGCACGACACAAGAGGATCAACGGTGGACCTGTTCCGGATGCCAGACGGTCGTCTCCGTCGTGCCGGACAGGAGTCTATCTACTACCTCTATACCCTGCATGAGCGCATGGTCCTGGTTCCCTGCCTCATACTTCCAGGCGCCGAAGCGCCCCCGGGAATAGATGCCCAGTTCTTCCAGGCTTTCCAGAGCACCAAGAGCCTCATCTCTCTCGAGTCCGGGAACAGGATACCCATAGGGTTCGTAATGCTGCCAGAGAGAAGCGATCTCTGTCCGGTCCCTCAAAAGGCCGACACGCAGCATGCCGGTGATCACCTGTTCGGCCAGCCGCTCAGGGTCGACAGTTTTGTGGAGCGAGTCCGAAACCTCAGCCAGCAGTGACCAGAAGGGTCCGCCGGCTGCGGGGACATTGCCTGGGGCATAGCTGGGTAACACCGTGACCCGGTAGAACGTGGTGTCCCCTTCCGGGTAATAGATCCAGCATTTGGTCCTAAGGTGTTCAGGGACCGTGCCTTTGAGCCCAACCCCTACCACATGCGTCGCTGTATGCAGCAGACCGCAGCCTCGGGTCATATCCTGCGATCCTGTCATCTCCAGCAGGAGGTCGAGCGGCATGGTGCTTATCAGGCAGTCATAGGGGATCTTTGTACCGTTCGATAGTGTCAACGATCTGCCCTTGGTATCGATAGCTCTGATTTGCCGTACAAAATGCAGCCGCTCTGGCGGGATCTTTTGTGCAAGGGCACTCCAGACAGCACCCGAACCACCGCTGTCCGGGTACTTAAATGCGGCATTCGGCCCCCAGGCCTGTTCATCCCGTTCGCATGCAAAATTGTCCTGTATCAATTGTAAATCCGGTATCGCTACCCTCTCTTCCAGCCAGGAACAAGACAGCTGTTCCAGCGGATGCGCCCAGACTTTGAAATTGTAGGGCAGCATGAACAGATCAGCGATCCCTTCCCCCATGCGCTCCAGGATCCAGTCTTTGAAATGCTCCGGCTGTATCCCCTGTGAACGGACTGATGCCCGTAGCCCTGCAAGACAGCGCTCAGCATCAGACTGGTCAAGATGACGAAAATTGAACTGAAAAGGATATGGTACGAACCGTCCTTTCAAAAAGCACCAGGCTGCCCGCTCATGAGTGATCAAACGCTGATCAAGGAGCATCTTCAGGAGGTCGTCGACATATCGATACTGCGAAAACAGCACATGCCCGCCGATATCCCAGGTGAAGCCCTGCGGATCGACGAACGAAGCTGCCAACCCTCCGGCATACGGCTTCTGTTCAAAGAGGTCAAAGGACCCATAGCCAAGCTCGGTCAGCCGCCACGCGGCGCCGAGTCCGCAGGGACCAGCCCCTATAATAATGATCTTTTGTTCCTTCTTCACCAGTACCTCTGCTCTATGCTGCTGTACCATTCTCTCGCGGGGCGACCTTCACTCCGCATCGAGAACCCTGATCATCTTTTTGTCAGACGTCTGCCCGTGAATGATCTCAATGCAGCGCAGCGGTACCTTGAAATGACCGGCCAGGACTCGCCTGACCGCCTCGTTCGCTTTTCCTTTTTCCGGAGCGGCATGAACAGAGACGATCAGACGCCTGTCAGTCTGCACTGCGACGGAGACCTGTGCGGCATGTGTTTTGACTTTGACGGAATAGATATCCGTCATATCAGCTCTTTACTTTCTTATCAAGATCCCCGCCCTGCTGCGTGTCTGGAGCAGGTTCACAGACCACCCCGAAATGACAGGTGCCGGCCTCAAAAGTATCTTTTGATATGAACCCGGCCTTCTGAACCATAGCGACCACCTCAGTCTCATCCAGACGGGTCGAGAGCGGCGGACCGATTACCGTCATTTTCTTCTGCCACTCGATGACCAACAACTGACCATCTGATCTTAACAGGTCCCTGGCCTTTCGAATGACCTTCGCCCCATCCTTCCCCATTTCATGAAGCGTGCTGCTCAGCACGACCACGTCCAGCGATCCTGCCGGGATCTCCGACAATGGGTCCAAAACGAGGTCCGCGACGATAAAGGTCGCGTCTCTTAACCCTTCGTGAAACACATATGACCTGGCTGACGATACCATCTCAGGGTCCAGGTCAACGGCATAGGCATGTCCCTCAGGTGCGATCGCCCGGGCCATGGACAGGACGAGATGTCCGGTCCCGCAGCCCAGATCAGCCACGTGCATGCCTTCGCGTATCCCCATGCGGGCAACGATCAGGTCCGGATCCAGAAAACGATTGTGCGGTGTCTCCATATGTAACCTTGGTGATAATAAGACCTGAACTCGGCAGAACAAATCGACGCGGCTACTGCCTGCGGTGTGATGAAACTACAGAGATGATCTCATTCATGATCCGCTCTGAGGGATCGCCATTCACAAGCGAACCAAGAGCCCGTGACATCCGGGTCAAGTGTTCACGATCATAC
>CAYOQW010000069.1:0-6983 GCA_964406175.1 uncultured Candidatus Saccharibacteria bacterium | reverse complement strand
GGTGGCCCCAACGGAATTCGAATCCGTGTTTTTGCCTTGAGAGGGCAGCGTCCTAGGCCTCTAGACGATGGGGCCAAGCAGTATTGATCATTTTTTTATCGTGAACGGATTATGGAGCTTTTTGAACATGGCTTTGAGATGCGGTAACTCCGGGTTTGGTTGAGATAGCGTACCTTCCGCGTCCAGGACGAGTTGATTCTCTTTCTGGTATGCCTGATAGAACTGAAAAAGGATCTGAGCTGTGGCTACAAAAGGGACCGCCAGGATGGTACCGATGGGGCCAAGCATGCTCCCGCCGATAGAAAGAGAGATGATCACGAGTATCGGGTCGAGTCCGACCGCCTGCTTCATGACCATTGGCACAATAAAGCTGTTCTCAAGCTGCTGGATCACAACTGCACCGAACGTGACCCCGACTGCCTGAACAAAGGATGTGGGCAGCACGACCAGGATCGCAATAATGCCAGCCAGATTCGGCCCGATATAGGGTATGATCTCGAGCAGACCCGCCACTACGGCCAATGGAATAGCGTACTTCACACCCATGAAAGAATACACAACATACGTCATAAATCCAATGACCAGACAAAGAAAGATCTGACCCCGCATCCAGGACCCAAGCTTTGACTGGATGGCACTGATAAGCTTCGTGACATTTTCACGCATATCCGCAGGAAAGAACGATGAGACAGAATGAATGAGAGAATGCTCTTCTACCAACAGATAGAACGTAAGCACGAGAACCAGAAAAGTGCTGATCAACCCGCCGAACAATCCGGACGTTATAGACCAGGCGTTGCTCAAAACATCCTGAGAGAACTTCGAGGACCAGCCTGCAAAGGTATTGCTGAACGTAGTCAGATAATCCTTGATCTCATACCGCTCCAGCGCATCCTTGAACCACGTAGAACGGCTCGCCAGCTGCTCTGCCAGGCCTGGGATATTCTTCACGAAATCATTGATCTGAGCAGCAATAGGAGGTATCACCAGCGAAACAAGTCCGATGATAGAACCAATAGACAGCAGATACACGATCAATATAGCAATGGTACGGGGTATTTTCAGATACCGCGCATAGCCCAGGATCGGGCGCAGTGCAGAAGCCAGAATAATTGCGATGTAAAGGAGCAGAAAAATACTGAACGATCGACTCAGTATAAAGACACTCAATACAAACAACGTAAGTTTGATGAGAGTTTTGACTGAGATATCCAGGTGCACGACCTGATGCGGGGAATTGACCATACTATCTCTAGCGCTTTGTATATTGGGGCGCTTTACGAGCCTTCTTCAAACCGTATTTTTTGCGTTCGACAACACGGGAATCAGTCGTCAAGAGGCCCTTCTGTCTGAGAGCACCACGAAATGCAGGGTCGATGACCACGAGTGCCTTGGCGACCCCTAACCTGATCGCTTCTGCCTGCCCTATCACGCCACCACCTCGAACGACAGCTGAGATATCATACGCCTTGTCCTGTTCAGTGACCGCCAGAGGTTCAGAGATAACCGTAAGCAAACGCTCAAAATTCACATATTCCTTGCCTGGTTTCTCGTTGATCGTGATCGTACCATCGCCCTGCGGATAGAGTCTGACCCGAGCGGTAGCGGTCTTGCGCCGGCCGAGACCGTAGTAATACAGGTTCTTTGATTTCGTTTTGCTCAGAGTTGCTGAAGTTGCAGTCATGGTGGATGGTGCCGATTATGTTTATTAAACGAACTTGATATGGTTGAACGTGTGTTCTGCCGACTTGAATACTTTCAACCGTTTGAGCATGTGCGCCGCCTGTTTGGTGCGCGGGAGCATGCCCTTGACGGCACTGGTGATGACCCGGGTCGAATCTTTTTCCATGACCTGCTTAAGGGTGATAGCCCGCATATGCCCCATATAGCCGGTATGGTGATAGTAGATCTTTTGAACGAGCTTATCGCCGGTGATCTTGATCAGGTCAGCGTTGACCACGACCACGAAATCGCCGCCATCTACATTGTAGCTGAAATTCCCCTTGCCTTTGCCACGCAGGATCTGAGCTACCTTGGAAGACAGTCTCCCTAGAGAGATGCCTGTTGCATCTACGAGATACCAGACTCGCGCTATATCGGTCGGGGTTGTAACGGAAGTTTTATACATGGTACGGTGACTACTCTATTTAGATAAAAGGCTAATCATCATGCGGGGTGCATTATCCCCATTGCGATTCTCGAGACGAACAGATGTGGTGTATCCGCTGGTGCGGTCAGCATAACGAGGTGCAAGCGATTCAACCAGCTTCTTTACGGCCAGCTCATTATTGCAAAGTTCTGACAGCAGCTGGCGACGAGAATGAAGCGTATTTTCCTTGGCCTTGGTGATCAGCTTATCAACCATGGATATGGCTTCCTTGCCCTTGGCTGCCGTAGTGATGATCTTTTCATGCAGGATGATGGATACACTGAGGTTCTTGAGCATAGCCATGCGGGGTTTGAGAGGTCGACCGAGTTTTCTACCTTCTAGACGGTGGCGCATTATTGATTATCCTCTGTCATTTTTAGGCTGAGATGTCGCTCTGCGAGCTTGTCTTTGATCTCGCTCAGAGACTTCTGTCCAAAGTTTTTCAGCTTCAGCAACTCATCAATGCTCAATTCCAATAGCTCGGAAACGGTATTGATATCAGCTGCGTGGAGACTGTTGAGAACTCGGGTGGAGAGGCCAAGGTCCTCGATCGTGAGGTCCAGGCTCGGAGAGGCGGACAGATCTTCAGATGAAGTGGAGATCATCTCAACCGGTTCATCAATGGGAGACATGATGACAGGTTTGAAATATGCTTCATCCACGAACAGGGAGAAATTCTCTACCAGGATAGCTGCCGAAAGATTCAATGCACGCATAGGCGTGATCGTGTTATCTGTCGTGATCTCCAGCGTGAGTTTGTCAAAATCAGTTTTCTGTCCTACACGGGTAGGTGCTACTTCAAAATTTGCCTTGATCACCGGGGTGAAAAGCGCATCAACGGGAATGAAGTCAATAGACTTGCGTTTGACACCCTGCTTTTCCTCGACTGTCGAATATCCCCTGCCCTCTTCAACGAGGAATTCGGCTTCGAGATGGGATTTCTTCGCGGTCAGGGTACAGAGATACAGATCGGGATTGACCACCTCGACCTGAGCCGGACATTTGATATCACGAGCAAAAATCTGGCCTTCTTTGTCCCGGTTCAATTCCAGAGTGACAGACTGGTCAAATGCTCCCAGTTTCCTGAGACGGACCTGTTTCAAATTGAGGATGAAGTCGAGGACGTCCTCTTTCATGAAATCGAGAGTCGAGAATTCATGGGAAACACCCTTCACCCTGATAGCGGTGATAGCGATTCCGGGCAACGCAGAAAGCAGAGTCCGGCGAAGTGAATTGCCCAAGGTCAAACCATAGGTCTGCTCCAGTGGCTCAGCTGCATATTTTCCGTAGGATGATGTTTCTTCGATCGTTTTGAGTTTTGGCAGTATGCTTGATTGCACGTCTGATTCTCCTCACTAAAACACAAGCATTAGGTACAAAATACGGTTACCGTGAATAGAATTCAACGACCTGTTGTTCATTCGTATGCGTTTCAACTTCTTCTCTGGTCGGTGGACGGAGCATCTCTGCAGTCTTGGACTTGACTGAGTACTGGATCCAGGCAGGTACGGTATGTTTATTGCCTTCATTGATCGAAAGAAGCTTGGAGGCTTCACCATGCTTCGTGAGCCCGATCTTGGAGCTGGCTTTGACCTGGAATGAAGGAATGTTCACTTTCTTGCCGTTGATAGAAACATGCCCATGGGTGACCATCTGCCGAGCCTGGTCGCGGGAACTGGCCCATCCGATCTTATAGACAACGTTATCAAGACGGGTTTCCAGCAGCTCCAGGAATTTGTGACCAGTCACTCCCGGGCTCTTGGTCGCTTCTTCAAAATAATGCTTGAACTGTTTTTCGTACAAGCGGTACACGCGTTTGAGCTTTTGCTTTTCACGCAGCTGCATGCCAAAATCAGAAGGCCGCATCCGGCGGGAATGAGGACCGGGTGGAAAATTACGTTTTTCGATACCACACTTGGTGGTCAGGCAACGATTGCCCTTCAGGAAAAGTTTCTCACCTTCACGTCTGCACAATTTGCATACACTGCCAATATAACGACCCATGATGACCTCAATGAAAAAATTGTGATGATTAGACTCTACGCGCTTTTTTCGGACGGCAGCCGTTGTGAGGAATACCGGTCAGGTCAGCGATAGACAAAATGGTATAGCCGACAGTCTTCAAAGCCCGCAGTGCTGATTCCCGGCCGGAGCCGATACCGTTGAAATACACAGTGACTTCCTTGAGCCCCTTGTCAAAAGCCTTCTGTCCAGCGTTCGTGGCAGCCATCTGGCCCGCATAGGGTGAGGACTTCCTGGAGCCTTTGAATCCGGCTCCGCCGGCACTCCCCCAGGAGATCGTATTACCCTTTTCATCCGTGAGGGTCACGATCGTGTTGTTGAGCGTGGACTGGATATAGACTCTGCCGATACTGGAGACGAGCTTACGGCTCTTCTTTACGACGGCTTTCTTGGTCGTCGCTGCTTGTTTGGTTACCATGCGTTGGATCAATCTCTAAAAAACTAGGTCTTACTACTCCGCTTTCTTTTTACCGCTGCCCACATTGACACGCTTGCCGCGCTTGGTGCGCGCATTGGTCTTGGTCCGCTGACCATGAACCGGAAGGCTGAGTTTATGGCGAACACCCCGATAGCTGTTGATCTCTTTCAGGCGCTTTATGTCGAGACCAACGACCTGGCGAAGCTTGCCTTCTACCCGGTAGTTCTTTTCGACGGTCTCACGAAGCAGATTGATATCCTGCTCGCTCATATCCTTGACCCGCTGCTCAGGATCCATGTTGAGCTGGTTGAGGATAGATAGAGCATTGCTCCGACCGATCCCGTACAGATATGCCAGGGATATCTTGACCTTCTTCTGTTCCGGTATTGAAACGCCTGCGATACGAGCCATAGATGGTGACGCACTAAGTGATTAAGTAGTTATCCCTGCCGCTGCTTATGCCGGGGGGATTGTTTGCAGATGATATACCGTCTGCGCTTGCGGATGACCAGTTTGCACTTGGAACAACGCTTCTTGATGGATGCTTGGACTTTCATGGGGGGTCTATTTTAATCGATAAGTAATTCTGCCGCGTTTCAGATCATAAGGAGAAAGCTCGACTCTGACTTTGTCTCCGGGAAGGATCCGGATGAAATTCTTTCTGATCTTGCCGGAGATATGGGCAAGCACAATATGATTGTTCCCGCAATCAACGCGGAACATGGCATTTGGCAATGCCTCTATTATCTCCCCCTCTACCTCAATGGCAGGAGCTTTATCAGATTGTTGGTCGTTTTTTTTGGGCATAATTGTTCTGAAGTGGACAAAGCTTTCGAATTATAGCGTAAAAATCTATCATCTGCAAGGGTTATTTTACTTTCGCTCTGAAGGCATAAGGGTCAGGATCATAGGTTCGCCATCGGTGACCACGACCGTATTCTCATAATACGCACTCAGCTTACGGTCTGACGTTATGATCGTCCAGCCATCAGCCAGTGTTTTCATCTTCCAAGTGCCAGCATTCAGCATCGGTTCGATAGCCAGCGTCATCCCTTCTTTTAGGGGCATCATTAATTCCGGTCGGTAATAATTCGGGATCTGGGGGTCTTCATGTAAAAAACGTCCCACACCATGCCCTACAAGCTCTCGCACGACGCTAAGACCTGCTGATTCGGCACATGACTGGACCGCCCGCCCAATTTCGTTGAGGAAAACACCTTTCTTTACCTTCTTGAGCGCCTGAAAAAAAGAACTTCGAGTAACCTCGGCCATCTGGGCCGCGAAGGGAGTCACCTCACCAATGCAGACCGTTCTGCCTGCGTCGGAATGCAACCCTTTATAGATTACCCCAGCATCAAGCTTCAGGAGGTCCCCTGACTTCAATATCCGTTCCGGATGCGGGATGCCATGGACTATTTCTTCGTTGATTGACGTACAGATGCTCGCAGGATAATCGTGATAGCCTTTGAAAGATGCAGTGACCTTGTGCCGCCGCATCATTTCTTCTGCGATCTCGTTCAACTGCCAGGTACTTATCCCCTCTTTTGACTGATCAACGAGAGTTTGAAGTACCTCACCCAGGATCTCACCTGAGGTTCGCATTTTCTTCAATTCATCTGCGTTCTTAATGTAGATCATAGGTGCACATCCAGGATCTGAACAATATTTTGAAATACCGCTGCGATCGGGGCATCACCCTCTACCGAGACGAGCAATCCCTGCGACCGGTAATACTCAATGACCGGATCGGTTGCAGAGTGGAACTGCTGGATCCGCTCTTTGATAGCATTCACATCAGCATCGTCATCTCTTTTATACAGCTCACCGCCGCACTTGTCACAGATACCGGCTGCCTGCGGAGGCGTCGAAACAAGATTGTAAATCATATTGCAGGAACGGCACATAAGCCGGTTACTGAGCCGATCAAAAAGCACATGCTCCGGAAGATCGATCAGGATCGCCGCCTTCAGGCTCTTGTGTATCTCTATCAACAGGCGGTCCAGTTCCCGGGCCTGGGTCAGGGACCGCGGAAAACCATCCAGAAGAAACCCATTTTCGCAATCCGGCTCCAGAAACCTCTGGTGGAACACCGGAAAAATGACGCTATCCGGAACAAGGGCTCCCTTGTCCAGATACTCCCTGGCCTGAAGCCCGCAGGGACTGCCGGCCCGTACCTCTTCTCGCAGCATATCCCCCATGGCAATATGAGGGACAAAATACCGGGCAGCAAGCATTTCAGCTTGAGTACCCTTACCTGAACCCTGAATACCAAGGATTACGTACGCATGATTGACTTGCAAAACTACCTCTCGAGGAAATGTTCATAATCGCGCATGATCAGCTGCGCTTCCATCTGCCGCATAGTCTCCAGAATGACACTGACGAGGATCAGGA
>CAYOQW010000068.1:0-7027 GCA_964406175.1 uncultured Candidatus Saccharibacteria bacterium | reverse complement strand
TTCATATAGAGTGTCACCGATCCGCCCGACAAATTCATGAACGTCTGCGGCTTGATGAACAGGACATTCTCGCCTGAGAGCGTTCCCTTGGCAGTATATGCTTTTCGTTTACGGTCGTGTTCCCATGATACATGCAACACCGAGGCTAGTGCGTCGACCTGCATGAAACCGGCATTGTGCCTCGTCTGATCATACTCGGTGCCAGGATTACCCAGACCCACAATGAGCTTCATAGGAAGGCCTTCCAGAGTTTTGGCAAAAAGAGGATCGCCCCGCCGATGACCGATGACGTCGCAGCAATGAGCACAGCTCCAGCGCCGACGTCCTTGGCACTACGCGCCAGGTCAGAAAATTCCGGTGACGCCAGATCGACGACGAGCTCGGCGACGGTATTGACCATCTCCAGGATGAACACCTGAGAGATGAGTATGATGAGGATCGCCCATTCCAGCATGCCAAAGCCAAGCACCCAGGCAAGGGTAGCAGTACACACGCCGATGAACGCATGGATCCACATGTTCGGCTGGGTCACCAGTGCATGCAGGATACCGTTGCCGGCATAACCAAAACTCTTCCTGAGCCGCAGAATTCTTTTCTTCATCTCGAGGGACCATTTGTTTGAAAAAGTAAGATCGTTTCCGTGAGCTTCATCATGGTGTCGTAGTCCTGGTCGGTCTGATGGTCATAGCCCAGGAGATGCAGGACACTGTGGACAAACACAAGATCAAGTTCATGATCAAAGGCAGTCCCTGCCTTTTTGGCATTTTCCCGGATCTGAGGAAGACAGAGGTACATATCACCCAGCACCCGGACATCCAGATCAGGCGGACGTATGAATGCAGCGGTATCCTCCAGCGCGAACGTGATCGTATCGGTCGGCCCTGCCAAGTGCCGATACGAGGCATTGAGATCGGATATGGTGGACCGATTGAGAAATCTGAGCGAGATCTCCAAAGCATCATGAATAGAGAGTACCTGCATCGCGGAGATCAGAAGACCGCGAAAACGATCAGTGTAGCGTGTCCTTTTCCCTGAGACAACCAGGTACACGTTTGGCATGTTGCTGCTATACGACATGGATATGTTCCTAGACTCCCGTCCCGACAAAGATGATCTCGGGATCGGCCGTATCGACGACGATCTGTTTGATGGTCTGAGGGATCCGCAGTTTTTTGATATCCCAGCTGGTCCCGTGATTATAGGTGATATAGAGAGTATCGATCGTCGACAGGTACAGGATATCGGGATCTCTCGGATGAAATGCGATCGCCCTGAGATTTGGATGTTCAACAGGTAAATACATTGTGAATAAGCTCCAGGTGACGCCGGCATCTTTGCTGAAATATGCACCATCCTGAGATACGATATAGATCCGGTCCGGATCGAGAGGACTCAGGGTAAACGTATTTATGGTCATGGGGAGAGCCACCGTTATCGTACTGGTCCAGGTCCGGCCTCCATCAGCACTTTTGACCAGACCAGCCGAGGAATCCTGTACAAAGAACAGATCAGGGTTCTTTGGATGGATCACAAGCTTCAAAGGAATACCGCTGAACCAATGAAGCGCCTGCCAGGTGACCCCTCCATCAAGTGATTTCAAAAAAGCTCTGGACGTGCTCGTAGCATAGAGCGTATCGGAATCCCTCGGATCCACTGCGATATCCGTCACAGAGGTGTTGTCCAGCAGGTCAGAGTAAAGGCGTTCCCACTGTCCCCCGCCATTGTATCCCCGAAGTATCCGTCCCAGTCCGTCAAAATTGCCGACGAGGTAGATCGTATTCGTGTCCTGGGGATCAAAGACGATCCTCTCGATCTTGGCATATCCAGAGGCAGGGATGCCACGGTTGATGGACTGCCAGGAATCGCCATTGTTCCAGCTCCGCTGGATCCCGACCGAAAGTGTGCCGAGATAGAGCACGGAATGCACCTTGGGATCTGGAACCAGGACGACGACATCATTCAAAGGTAGACCTATGGACTTGGCGGGATCGCTCAGGTACGACCAGGTCAGTCCATTGTCCACTGTCTTGTAGATACCATTGGTCGCCGGCTGCGGCGGATTGCGCCTGATGGGTTCAAGTGCGCATCCGCTCAGGAGGAAAATGACCGGAAGGATAACAGCGAGCGTACGTTTTGACATGCTGATCTTGTTTAGATACTACATGTTCAGTCTATAGGATAAAGCCTCACACTGTAAAGGCTGTCATCATCTCTTCTGGAGAAGGAGACCTTTGAGATAGTGGCCTTCAGGGAAACTCAGCAGAACGGGATGATCGACAGACTGCGACAGTCTGCTCAGCCTGTTCATCTGGATACCAGCCTCGACGCTGGCTTCCCAGGTCACCTGATCGAACAGGACCGTATCCATGGCCTCAGAACAGGAGAATGTCGCCAGCACGCCACCATCTGTCAGGATACCCATGGCGACCCGGTTCAGGTCCTTGTAGGCCCGGGCGGCGGCTATGAGATCGCGCCGCGACGCTGCCAGCTTCGGCGGATCCAGGATGATCAAATCAAATTTTATTCCCAGGCGTTCATACTCTCTGAGCTGCTGGAACACATCTGCTCTGACACAGGTGGCAGGTGCAAGTCTATTCAGCGCCACCTGCTTTTCGGCCAGCGCAAGCGCACTTGCTGACGTGTCGACATTGATGACCTCGCCCGCCCCTGCTGCAGTGGCAAAAATACCAAACGCCCCGGAAAACGAAAAGCAGTTCAGGACGGATCTTCCCTGCGCCATCGAAGCTACGATCTGCCAGTTCTCACGCTGATCCAGATAAAAGCCGGTCTTATGCCCATGGACACTGTCTACGAGAAAGCGGCATCCCTGGACCATGATCTCGAGATCATCCGGGATCTGGGCCCCTGCAAGCAGGCCGCACGAAGGGTCGAGACCGTCTTTTTTCCGGCTGGCTGCATCGCTGCGTTCATAGATGCCGACCGGGGACAACAGACTCTGCAGCGCCTCGATGACCCTGTCCCGCAGCCGGTCCATACCGAGCGTCAGGAACTGCACCACGAGATAGCCGGCATACTGGTCGACGATCAGCCCGGGCAGACAGTCCCCTTCACTGAATATCAGACGGCAGGCATTGGAACGGTCATCCATTATCCCGTGCCGCCGTGCAATCGCCTCGGATATCCGCGAGGTGACCAGATCGTCCATATCAGGTGGCAATGCCCCCCATGCAAGTATCCGGATCGCGATGCTGCTTTTGGAATTATAGTAGCCTGTCGCGATCTGGCCACCACGATAGCGGTGAATGGCCACGATATCACCGTCCCTCGTGCCAGGAGTGACGGACGCTATGGCCCCGGAAAAAATCCAGGGATGAAAACCAAGCGTGGCTTTTTCTCTGTTCGGCTTCAAAGTTACACTGTTCATTCTTCCTCCGGTGTGTCACGTGCCTGGATCCTGTCCAGATATCCCGACGATACTGTATCGTCGGGGGTCAGCTCCAGGACATGGAGGAACTGCGCCCTCGACAGATCATCCCGGCCCTGATCAAAATAAAACCTGCCCAGATTGCTGTAACTGCTCGCGAGATCAGGCTTCAACTCTATGATATGCAAAAAAGTACTCTCAGCTTCAGCTCGTTTTGCCTCTGCGGCCTGGGAAAGCGCAACGAACTCATAGGCCATGACATTGGTCGGCTCGAGAGCGATAGCCTGCCAGGCATGTTCCTCTGCCAGTGCATAGAGAGCTGGATACTCTATCCCGAGATCATAGTACCCGCGGGCGTAGGTCAAATACGTATTGACCTGATACGGATCGAGCTCGATGGCCCGATCAAAATTCCCGGATGCTTTCAAGATCATTTCTTCCACTGCGTTGCTGCCTGTGCCACCGGGCTTACGCGCTTCGGTCAGCGCGAGACGAATGGCCGAATCACCCAGGTCCCGGTAGTATCTCGACTCATAGGGAAAGAGCTCTAGGGCGCGTTCCTGCAGGGTGATCGCTTTTGGATACTCCTGCAGACGGTTCATAGCTCGATAGCCCGCCGTATAGGAGGCATCCGCCAGCATGAACCGCCAGAAGAACGTTACAAATGCCAGGACCAGGACGGAGAACACGACGAGAGAAACCGCATACGTGGCCCTGATCACACCGCGGGAGGGCAGGACTATCTCCCGGCGGCCATCCCGAGACACCAAAAAGCCAAGCAGCAGGAAAAACATAGCCAGCGTCGTGGTCGAACTGAAACTGAAAAAGATCTGAGCCGCAAAAGCAGCCAGAGAGGATGCGACAAACGGGACCAGAGTCCGAACCGATGGCTCAGCGGCAGAACCTCTCGTGATCCACAGCGAACGGGCCGCAGCTGCCCAGACGAGCAGATACATGAGCAGCCCCAGACCGCCAACCGTGACCAGCAGGTTGAGATATTCATTGTGTGCCCGGTCGAACCTCGACTCCCACTGAGGATAAACATTGAGCGAAGCCGGCCGATGAGGACTGAAGGCATATTGGAACGTCTCCGGTCCGGTGCCCAGGAACGGCGCCTTCAGGAAGAGCTCAGGAACGGTCTTCCACACCTCCAGCCTGAGCGCCAGGCTGTTCGTTTCGCGGTCAGCAAAAGCCTCGTTGCTCGTCTGTGGTTTGATGATCACAACAAACGTTATCAACACCATACAGATGAGCAGAACTAACCAGGTCCTCATCTGGCTCCGGATACGACCAAGCAGGCCTTCTCGTACGAGTAATACCAGGAGCACCAGCATGCTTACAGCGCCGGCTGCGTAGGCACCTCTCGAGTAGGTCGCCAGCAGACACCAGTACCCGAGGACAAAGCTGATGCCGCCCGCAATGCGGAGGAACTTCTTTTCAGAAAAGAAAGAGAAATACAGACAGAGCGGCAGGAGCATGACCAGAAAACCTGAAAGATTGGTCGGTTCGCCAAAGGTCGAGGTCGCCCTGATCCCCTCGATCGCCATGAAGGAATAGCCCATCCCCAGCCAGCGGGCAACGCCATACCCTGACACCACCAGACCTGAGATCATGAGCGCAGAGGCGCACGTGATGAAAAGCCGTTCTGTCTTCTGAATTGAAACGACATACAGCAGTCCCAGAAGGAACAAGTAATTGACCAAACTGCCGTTCGATCGGAGATACTGGCCAAACCAGCTCGTGTAGGGATGCATACTGAAAACAGCCGAGAGGCTCATGGCCAGGACATACAGGACAGACCAGCGAAAAACAGCTGACCGTGGATGCAGGAACGAGCGTGATCGCAACCCCTTGATGGCCAGACACAGGAACAGGACCCCCAGGATAGAATACAAGCCGGCGATCTTGGAAAGTTCAAATTTCTCAAAGGTCCAGTAGTTGAACAAAAGCGGCAACAGGAAGAACAGCCCTGGAAGCAGGATCATGATGATATTTTTGGACCAGGAACGTTGTTCGGTTTGCATGAAAACGTTACACCTGAGATAGAGCAAGGTTGACGAGATAGGTCTTCAGTTGAAAATAAGCAGCATTGGTCCCATCAGCTTCATCGATGGCCGCTGCATGCTGATCCAGGGCGATATCCAGATGGCTGCAGCCTGGGCTGAGCACGATCGCTCCCTCGGGCGGGACGATCTGGACCGGCAGTTCCCAGAACGTGCTTTGCATAAGTGCATCGGCGAGCGCCTGCATCTCTTCCTGACCAAGCGTCGCTGTCCGCTCCCGGCCTGTTCTCTGGTCGGCCGCCAGAAGCAAGAGCTGAAGCTGTCCATCGGCATCGATATCAAGCATGCCCCTCTCACCGCGTTCTTCACAGGGACCCCATTCAAAATGCAGAGCGAACGGCATCAAATCCTCATTATCTCCCTGTGGCGTCAGCCACCTCACCGCACTTGAGAGGACGAGCGCCGCGATGACCGTATCCATGAACAGCCATTTGACCAGACCAGGTATTTTACTAGAGTGTGCAGGTCGCACTGAGATCCCTTTCAATATGTTCCGCCAGGCTGTCAGCCGTCATGCCTGCAGTTTTCTGTTCTTTCATGACATCGGTGCTGGTACAGAAATAGATGGACTGAGCTGTCCCATTGGAGGTGAAACTGACCGAAAGCGACCTTGTGTCCGTATCAGACAGCAGGATAGCATCATACACGCTGAGCAAAGCCGAGGCAAAATTGTGCAGAGTCTCCCCGGTCAGCAGAACAGCAGGATCATCTGAGACCGTCCTGAGCGAGAGGCTCAGAGAGTCCCCCGTCTGCCCGATGTCCGGCTTCCATTTGAGCGTCCGGCCGAACGCCTCCAGTATCCTGGCCTGAAGCTCGCCCGTGGTATACCAACCGGCAGGACCGTACGTATGCCAGAGCCAGAATGGTGACCGTGAACGGATCAAGGCTGCCTTGTGCGCTTCCATATCGATCGCACCGGTCACTTGGGAACGGACGGTCTCCAGAGCATCGACGATGGTCAGATTTTCCTGCGAATCATTGCCGCCCATGGTCACGCTCACCTGCCCGATGGGCAGATCAGATTTCAGGACAGCAGTAGAGGCCACCGCCAGAACAGAATACTCCAGCTGCTCACTTTCAGGCAAAAGCTCATTACCTTCCCAGAGCCGGGGCAGCCGGAACAGGACCGCGAGCGTCCCATCCTCGATCCTGACCTTGCTCTTCAGCCGGTATTTCGACTGTATCTGGTTCTGCAGGTAAGCAGAAAGGTCACCAGGACTAGAATTTTCAAAGTAATAATACGGCTCCCCGAACGGTTCCCACGTCCAGCACGGGACCGCCGTATTGTTATCAGCGTCGAACGTATCCTGCCAGGATATCTCGCCTGCCCGCTTCTGTCTGATCATATCCAGTGACCGCTCAAAACGCAGATTATTGGCTGAATCAGCTCCAGCCACGGTGACAGAAAATGTGGTGACCCCGGCATCAGAGCTGACCAGCACGCGTTCGACCGTCCGCTCGATATTGGCCACGTTCAAGCCGACCTCCGGCCGAAGTTTACCCTCCGTGTTCCAGAGTGTATCCTCCCGATAAATAAGCCCGAGGTAGTCATCCTTGATCAGGATACGGTCCGGTGTGA
>CAYOQW010000067.1:0-7090 GCA_964406175.1 uncultured Candidatus Saccharibacteria bacterium | reverse complement strand
GCTTTGGGTCCGGTGAACGGATTGTGAGAGTACGTCCAGTTGCCGGTCATTTTGTCCTGTTCGAACGTCGGCCAGTCCACGACCCAGGCGAACGCGAGTTCGTCGGGATCCTTGGGATCCTGACGCATATCGAATTTGTCGGCACCGTACTTTTCAAACGCTTCCTTATATGACAACACAGGGAATGGTTTCTGCATGATCTTTTTGCCGTCGAGCTTCTCGATACTGTCGATCACCATACCCTCGATCATGCCCATGACGTCTTAGCGATCGACGAACGACATCTCGAGGTCGAGCTGGGTGAATTCGAAGCCGCGGTCAGCTCGCAGGTCCTCATCACGAACGCAGCGGGCGAACTGAAAATACCGTTCCATGCCGGCGACCATGAGCAGCTGCTTGTACTGCTGGGGACTCTGCGGCAAAGCATAGAACTTGCCGGGCTGAAGCCGGCTGGGGACGATGAAGTCCCGGGCACCTTCGGGTGTGGACTTGGTCAGCATGGGCGTCTCGATCTCTACGAACTCGTGCGACACGAGGTACTGACGCATCAGATTGAATAGCTGGCTTCTGAGCATCATTTTGGCCTGCATGGCAGGACGGCGAAGGTCGAGGTAGCGGTACTTGAGCCGTACGCTTTCGTCGACATTGAAGTTCTCGGCGCTCAGGTCGAACGGCAGGTCATGAGCATGCGAAAGAATAGTCACCTCAGCAGCCTCGACCTCGATCGTACCGGTCGCGGTACGGGCATTCACCATGGACTCCGGTCTCTTCAGCACCTTACCGGTGACCGTGATGACATCCTGAGCCCTCAGTGTCTTGGCCACGGCAAAAGCCGCCTCGCTTATATTGGCCGGATTGAACACCATCTGCACTTCTCCGCTACGGTCCCGGAGGTCGATAAAGATGAGCTTGCCATGATCTCGACGGTTCCAGACCCAGCCTTTCAGAAGGACAGTCTGGTCGATATGGTCGACTGATTGTTTGATCCAGATACGAGTGTCAGACATGAGATTCCTTTCTTTTTGAATAACCTGTATACTATAGTGATAGATTATTGCGTTCACATTTTCAAGACAGGACGAGCAACGATGGCACAACTTGATAAGCAGATCGCCGATTTGGATACTGGAGAGCAACTTTCAGATGAGAAAATGCTGCTCCTAAGAGCTGATCAACTGGACAAAGCGAGTGAACTGCGACTATTCGCTGATCTTGAAAAATAATCACCCTGGCACTGGCGGAAGTTGATGGTCAACTCGCGACGGAAATGCCGAATAGAATATCTCCAGAACATACCCAGCAATTACAAATGACCCATCAGATGCTCGAAAAGGCCAGGATTGAGCTAAATACCTCAGAACATGGAATGGATGCCGTTATAAAAAAAGTTGCGATGGTTCTGCGTATCATTATTGGGCTAGCTTTTTATGCCGGGATAGCTTCATCCCTCATGCATTCAGGCCTGGATCCTTCGATCGAGCATGCCCTGCTAGGCTCGGCGATACCTCTCGTACTGAATGAAACCTCACTACGATATTTTGGAGGCAGACAAAACAAGGCAAGAGACCAAGCATTAAATACTACAACTTCAGCGGCTGGCAGCTTACGAGCAGCGGCTGATTCCTAGAGGCATCGTTCCCGAACATATAACAACTCAATTCCAAAAGGCATCCCATGAGAGTTGAAAATATCACTCCCGCATCGATCCTCGAACCAGTACTCGACGTGCTCGATCTGACCGTAGATGCACGTGTCTCGCTAAAGAACAGTTTTGAGGTGTACCTTCAGAACCGTCTTTCGTCATATCTCCTGGCAGGGATATCTCCGGGTACCCTCACGAAAATCCTTGACGTGGATGCGGCACCATCACCGAGGGCGGAGAGACTGGCAAAAAGCACATTATTCGAACTTGGGACCAAAAAACAGATCGCTAATTCAACCAGTCAGACAGCTCTGCAAGTAACATTTGAATTCATCGATCAAGTCACAGCGGAGCTGCCAGAAACAAAACGTACCGAGGTGAAGGCTCTACTTGATGCAACAAAGAAGGAGTTCGCTCCTCTGATCTGAAATGTTAAGGTGCTCAACGTCGACTTTAATCCAGCATATTTACGAGCTATCCCAGGCTCTTCCGCCACTTGGCCGCCCACTCGATCTCTTTGCCCAGCGGTTTATTGTCCTGCCGGAGGAAGTAGATGTTGGACGTCGAATTGCGATGAAAATAGTGATCGAGTGAGCGAGGGCCCAGCTCCCAGCCAAAGTATTCTTCGATGAGCCGGACATCCTGTTCGATCTCCCACCACATTTTACGGTCATTGACGAGGAAATGAAGATTTTCCTTGTTCAAATAGTAACCTGCGGTCTTGATATCATGTTCGAAATTCAGGTAGCAGGCATTGAACGCGTCAAGAAGTCCGGCCTTTTTCATGTCGCGCAGCGCCCTTCCGGTACCGATGAGCTCGGGTGGGATACCAAGTGAATACAGGGCTGAGGTGAACTTGATCGCACGCGGCAGCTTCTTTTTGCCGACGGTGCGGCTGTAGCCAAGCAGACCGATGTGAAGCATACGTTCGCGGCGTGAGGGGACATCTTCTGAAACTTCATTGATGACTGAAGCCAGCTTTTCTACTGACGTCCTGTAATAACCTTCAGAGATCCTGATGATCTGCTCGATCTTCGCTCTGTCCTTGGACGACAGGACCATGGCTTCCCGTTTCGGCACTTCCTTCTTCAGGAGCGAGATCGCCTTCTTGACCTGAGAAAGCTCCCAGTCATATCTGAATGAAGATTGGACCAGAACGGTCCGGACTCCGGCGTATTCATCCATGAACCGTCTGGTGTTCATCGGTGTCAGATGACCACGGAACGGCAAGCCGCCAGGTCCGATGATGGGAAAGAGCGGGATGCCGAGCCTGCCGGACAGACTTGAAAAGTCTGACAGAGCTGATTTGACCGCCAGGACCGTAGCGATCAATCCGCTGTTCAGTGCCGGATCGGACCGGGCGACGAACGGACGTAGATAGTCAGGCTTGTTCCCAAAAAACTTCTGGTACTTGGCTACATAATCCTTGATGATCTTTTCCGCAGAAAGCAGATTGTCGACACCCTCGAACAACGGTATGACCCCGATCTGCTCGTTGGCCCGCTTCTGTTCGAACACTTCGGTCTTCCAGCGAGCAGTTTTCTGAAAGGTCTCCTGAATGTGCATCAGCTGGGTCGCTGACTCGGTCATAGGCAGGATGACCTCCAGGATCGGGGGTGTATGCAGCTTCAATTCGTGAACAAATTCCTCCGCCGTCAGGATCCCCATGTACGCACGACCAAGACGGTAGCCCGGTTCGTGGCTGTTGTTGGGGATGCGGTAGGTCAGGAACACATCGCGGCCCAGCTGTTTTTTGGCAAAGAAGCTGTGATAATTACGGATCAGACGGTCCACCACTGCCTCATCCACCAGCTTCCCTTCCCAATCCCACATGTATTCATCACAGCCCAGGTCATGGAAGCAGCGGTAGCATTCCTCTGGTTCCTGGTAGGTCGAAATGAAGGGAGCATCGCCGAAATAGGGCGCACTCACATTGTCCGGATGCTGGGAAGCCATGATAACAGGTATTTTGCGCATGAGTCTGCCTGCATAAAAAAACTACCCTTATCCCGCATGCTCAGATACGGGATAAGGGTAGTTTTTGACTACGGTGCCACCTTATTCAACTCAAGGTAGGTGATATCGGGCCAGACCGTCGCTTTTTTGCGATACAAGGGAGCGTTACTTCCCAAGAACAAAACCAGTATATGCGAACAGGTCCAAAAGTCAACGCGATTTCCGAATATCAATGCCGTTCATTCCAGATGATACGATACATCAGTAATGAATATGCCCGGCCGGTTCAACAATGCATTACGCAGAACATCGGCCGTATGCATATGGAGTGCTTTGGCCAGGAACCGTCTGGGGACGAACTGCGGCACCACAATGGTCAGCCCTTCAGAGGCACTGAGCTCCTTGTCTATTTCATTGATGTATTCCAGCAGAGGCTCCAGAAAGAGCCTGTACGGAGAATCAAGGATCACCAATCGTGTCCCATCACCCCATTCTTCCCACTTTCGGCTTACTTTTTCACCATCAGCGGGATCGATGGCGATATGTATCAGCGTGATGTCATCAGATATAGCTCGAGCATATCTGAGAGCAGCCAGTGTCCCCCGGTGCACGCTATTGATAGGGATGATCACCCGGTGATGAGCGATCGCTGCAGGGGCCTCATAGGATTCCAGTGTCAATCCGCTCACTACCGAGCCATAATGCTTGTGGATGAGAGAAAAGATCAGGATCAGAACGGGGATGATGATGAGGACCACCCAGGCTCCATCTCTGAATTTGGTAATGGCAAAAACCAAGGTGACTATCGCGGTGCAGACCGAGCCAAAGCCGTTGATGAGCATCTTCGTGCGCCAGCTCCTGTCAAAACGGAGCGATGAACCGGTTTCACGGACCTCCTGCCCTGGACGGATCCGGCCGATCTTGTACCAGCGATGGGCCATACCAGCCTGGGAGAGCGTGAATGATAGGAATACACCGATCGCATACAAAGGGATGAGACCGCTCACGGAAGCGTTGAAGAACAGGATCAGGAAGCAGGCTATCGCTGCCAGCGTGACGATCCCGCGGGAATACACCAGTCTGCTGCCACGATAGGTCAGCTGCTTTGGCAAAAAACCATCAGCAGCCTGAAGTGCACCCAGTCGAGGGAAGTCCGCAAAAGCAGTATTTGCCGCCATGACCAGGATCGCTGTAGTCGCTGAGATAGTACCGAAATACAAGAGACCTCTGCCGGAAAACGCGGTCCGTGCCAGTTGGGAAATGACGGTCTCCGTCTCAGAAGGAAGTGCATGGACCTGCATGGCCAGAAAACCGATCGCGAGCGACAGGGTTCCCAGGATGGCAGACATCCAGACGAGTGTGATCCCGGCGTTCCGGCTTCTCGGTTCACGGAATGCGGTCACACCATTAGAAATTGCTTCCACCCCAGTGAGGGCTGTAGTCCCGCCAGCAAAAGCATGCAAAAGCAGGAAGAGTGAGATCGGCTGCAGTGTCTCACGCAGCAGTATCTCTGGAGGATCGACGACCGAGCCCAGGTCCCCGATCAGGAAACGGAAAAGAGCAACTCCCACGGTCAGGAATATCATAACAATAAAGAAATACGTCGGTATGGCAAATAATGCCCCCGATTCCTTGACCCCTCGCAGGTTTATGAGCGTCACAAAAGCGACCAGTCCTATGGCGATCAGTGCACGGTAATCGGCGATCTGCGGAAATGCAGAAACCAGTTGTGCCACTCCGGAAGATACCGACACCGCCACGGTCAGGATATAGTCAGTGAGCAGTGCTGCTCCTGCAGTCTGAGCCGCGAATACTCCGAGATTGTCCCGGGCTACGATGTACGCACCGCCGCCGCCAGGATACGCATGAATGGTCTGCTCGTAGGACAGGGTCACGATAGCGAGCAGTGCAACGATGACAATGGTGATGGGGAATACAAAATGCAGGGCATTCGTCCCGGCCAGGACGAGGATGAGCAGGATCTCCTGTGTGGCATACGCTGTGGACGAGAGAGCATCCGAAGCGAAAACGGCGAGGCCGACTTTTTTGCTGATGGTCTGATTTGGTGCATCCTTTGTCTCCAGCGGTCGCCCGACCAGAAGAGACTTCCAGCTCTTTTTAGGTTTCGTCGCTGTGGTGCGATGCTGAACTCTGTCGCTGAAGGCAGTATCCATCACTCCCTCGCATAAAAAAAGCCCTCAGAGAGGGCAAGTGCGGTGTGTCCAGACCATGACGGAAAGTATTAGACCGATTACCGCTAGTAGGACTAAGCACTACTGAGTGAACATCACGTACTATACTCCTGAGCAGGTCAGCCTTCAAGAGGTGAACGCATCGCAATGGACGCCTCCACAAGAACAAACAGAATTGTCCACAGGCTTGACACAGGGTAGTGCTGACTTTAAAATGTGCGGTGTTATCTATCCCTATTCCCCCACGAAGGAACCCCCATGGCAGAAGAATCCGTATACCTGACCCGCAAAGGACTCGAGGAGCTGAAAAAAGAACTCGACTACCTCATCATCGTCAAACGCTCCGAAGTAGCCGCCGCTATCCAGCAGGCTAAGGAATTCGGCGACCTCGCCGAAAATGCCGAATATGAAAATGCCAAAAACCAGCAGGCTTTTGTCGAGGGCCGCATCGCCACCCTGGAAAAAATGATCGCCACTGCGGTCATCATTGAAGATAGCCACAAAGGCAATGAAACTATCATCAATGTCGGCTCGACGGTCACGATCAAGAACCAGCTGGGCAAGAAGCAGACCTTCACCATCGTCGGGTCAGCTGAGAGCGACCCTATCGGTGGCAAGATCTCCAATTCCTCTCCCATGGGCCAGGCGCTCCTGGGACATCAGGTCAAGGACAAGGTAAAAGTGCCCACCCCGGCGGGGATCAATGACATCGAGATCCTCTCGGTCAACTGATCATAACCCCGCTCCCCTGAGCGGGGTTTTTCTTTCGCTACCTAGCTGGACTGATCCCATGCACCATCACCGGCACGCCCTGTTCCACATAGCCAATCAGAAAAAAGACCTGCACCTCGTCCAGAAGAGCGTCATGATCCGGAGCATGGGGGTCGCACTGCTGGAGATGTTCCAGCCTCTCTACCTTCTGTCTGCAGGCTTTTCCCTGTCACATCTCATGTTCTTCTATGCTGCTCAGTACCTGCTTTCTGCCCTGCTCGCACCGTTCGTCGGGCTGATATCCGCCCGCCTCGGCTTTGCCAAAGCTTGTCTGCTTGGCCTCTCATCATATTCAGTCTATCTGATCTGTTTCGCCCTCGCTCCTCATACAGGCTTTGCGACGCTCGTACCTGCGGCGATACTCTGGGCTATCTATGAATCGGTCTACTGGCCCAATTATCACTTCAATTTCTGCAGTCTCACCACCTGCTCGTCCCGTGGTTCTCAGACCGGCATCATGAATCTCCTGATGACCATCACCAGATTCGCGGCGCCGCTCATCGCAGGTCTGATCATCAATGGGTTCGGC
>CAYOQW010000066.1:0-7095 GCA_964406175.1 uncultured Candidatus Saccharibacteria bacterium | reverse complement strand
TTTAATGGCATCCTTATCAGTGCCTTCCATGGCTTTCTTGGCCAGGTCGATTTTGATCCTGACCTCAGCCTTGGGACCATCTTCTATCTTATCTCCTGAATCAGTGAGCACTTTTTCACACTGGTAGATCAGGCTATCCAAGTGATTCTTCTCTTCGATCAATTCCTTGCGTGTTTTATCCTCTTCAGCGTACTGGACGGCTTCCTTGGTCATGCGTTCCACCTCGTCCTTGGCCAGATTGGTCGAGGCAGTGATGGTGATCTTCTGCTCACGTCCGGTGGCTTTGTCCTTCGCCTTGACGTTCAGGATACCATTGGCATCGATATCGAGTTCGACCTCGATCTGAGGAATGCCGCGGGGTGCGGGAGGGATACCGTCGAGGATGAACCGGCCAAGCGTCTTGTTGTCCGCGGCGAATTCACGTTCACCCTGGAGGATATGGATCTCTACCTGAGGCTGATTGTCCGAAGCGGTCGAAAATATCTGGCTCTTCGAGGTCGGGATGGTCGTATTGCGTTCGATGAGCTTGGTCATGACGCCGCCCATGGTCTCGATACCAAAGGACAGCGGGGTCACATCGAGGAGCAGTACGTCCTTTACATCACCCTGGAGTACACCGGCCTGGATGGCAGCACCGACGCCGACGACTTCGTCAGGATTGACCGTGCGGTTGGGCTCCTTGCCGAACAGGTCCTTGACGGTCTGGATGATGAGCGGCATACGGGTCATTCCGCCGACCATGATGACCTGGTCGATATCGGTCTTCTTGAGCCCGGCATCCTTCAGTGCTTTTTCAACCGGCTGGATGGATTTTTCCACCAGATCGCGGACAAGCTCTTCCAGTTTGGCCCGGGTCAGAGAGAGATTGAGATGCTTGGGCCCGGAGGCGTCAGCGGTGACGAACGGGAGATTGATCTCGGATTTGACGGTCGAGGACAGCTCGATCTTGGCCTTTTCAGCCGCTTCGCGAAGCCTCTGGAGAGCCATTTTGTCCTTACTCAGGTCGACACCCTGCTCTTTTTTGAATTCCTCCACGATCCAGTCCATGATCCTCTGGTCGAAATCATCCCCGCCGAGGTGGGTATCACCATTGGTGGACTTCACTTCCACAACACCTTCGCCGAGTTCGAGGATCGAAATATCGAAGGTGCCTCCGCCGTAGTCATACACGGCGATCTTCTCATCCTTGCCTTTAGCCTTATCAAGTCCGTAGGCAAGGGCGGATGCTGTAGGCTCATTCACGATGCGTTTCACATCCAGGCCGGCGATACGCCCGGCGTCCTTCGTGGCCTGTCTCTGTGAATCATCGAAATACGCCGGGACCGTGATGACCGCTTCGGTGACTGGTTCGCCCAGGAACGCCTCTGCATCGACTTTCATCTTCTGCAGCACCATGGCGGAGACTTCCTGCGGGGTGTAGTCCTTGCCGTTCATGACGATCAAAATGTCGCCCTTCTTGCCTTTCTTTATCTTATAGGGCATGGAAGCTACGTCACGCTGGGTAGTCGCATCCTCAAACTTGCGACCAATAAAACGTTTGACCGAAAATACCGTGTTCTCAGAATTGGTGACCGCCTGGCGTTTGGCCAGCTGACCCACCAGACGTTCGCCGTCCTTGGTCATGGCCATGACGCTCGGGGTCAGTCGATTACCCTCGGCGTTGGGGATGACCACGGGCTCCCCGCCCTGCATAACGGCCATACAGGAATTAGTGGTTCCGAGATCGATACCGATGATCTTGCTCATACTATGCTCCTCTTTGCTGACATATAACTAATTATTGTGAAACCTTAACCATGGCGGCCCGCAGCAGCCGGCCGTTCAACATATACCCTCGCTGCATCACTTCAGTTACTATCCCCGGTTCTACTCCTTCCACCGTATCCTGGAGAACTGCCTGATGGAGGGCAGGATCAAATTTGGTTCCCTTGGCCTGGATCTCCATCACACCGATGGATTCAAATGAAGTTTCCATTTTCTTCTTGATCAAAGCGAGTCCATCAAACCAGGCGGTTTTGCGAACATCATCACCTACTTCCCGCACGGCTTTGTCCAAGTCGTCCATGGCCGGCAGGAGTTCCTTGAGCATTTCACTATTGGCAAAAGCGACCCAGTTCTTCCGTTCGGCTTCCTGCTGTTTTTTGAAATTCTGATAATCAGCCACGGCCCGTCTCCAGGAGTTCAGATACTCCTCAGCCTGTTTCTTGGCATTCGCGAGCTCATCAGGAGCTGGTTCGACTACAGGCTCTGAGGCCGGAGCTGGTGCAGCTGTCGTATCTGGTACAGCCTGCTCTGGTGCAGTAGGCTGCCCGCCTGGTGTTCCTGGCGCTTGAGCATCATGGTGTTCTCGTCGAGGAATCTTGGTCATCGGTCTCTCCTTTGTTACCTGCTGAAATGAGAAATGTGGTCGAGTATACTGAATGCCCGGGAATAATTCATCCGCATCGGTCCCATGACCCCGAGCGTACCTCTCTGGGAAGGTGTATGGAACTGAGTGAGTGCTAGCGAACAATCGTGCATGTCATCGAGGGTATTCTCATCGCCGATCACAAACACCACGTGTTCCCGCGGTGGGACCTGATCGATAATATTTTCCAGGAGTGCCGGTTCTTCGAGCAGTCTGATGACTTTGCGGGCTTTGACCGAGTCGGCGAATTCAGGGTACTGGAGCAGATTGGAAATACCTGAAAAGTAGATCTTGCCGGGGAATACCAACAGTGCCGCTTCTGAAGTAAAAAACGCCAGACGTCTAACGATCTGACGGAAATAATCCTCCTCTGCCTGGGCTTCCCGCTCTCTCATGAGCTGCTCCATGGTCTCATCCTGGAGATCTTCCTCCTCCAGGAGCGATTCGACATAGTAGCGATAGGCTGCGGCAAGTGGTATGCGACCGGCAGAAGTGTGAGGCTGGCCGAGGAAACCCATCTCTACGAGCTCGGCCATCAGGTTCCTGATGGTAGCTGAACTGATCTGCAGATCATACTTCTCTACCAGCTGTTTGGACGCCACGGGCAACCCTGTCGAGACATACTCGTCGACAATGATACGGATGAGTGCGGAGATGCGCGGGGTGATCATATCTGGCTCCTTCGTTAGCACTCTTGTTTGCTGAGTGCTAAAACGTAATCGTACCTTACCAGATGGTCGAACTAAAGTCAAGTATGGCTTGCACTCTGGATAATCAGCCTATATACTACCTGTGTCCAATTTCCTCAAACTGAGGCTTCCATGCTGTCGTCTCCCAAAAAGCTCACCCCGCTGATCGAGTTCTGGCTCGGGCTGCCTCTCGGGCAAAGGATCAAGTTGTTCTTTGTACTTCTCGGTCTGGCCAGCCCTTTTTTCCCTTGGTTCCATTCCTGCAACAACATCCCGGGCAGCTACCAGTGCGTCACCTGGCACGGATTCCAGTGGGACAATGACATCTACGGCCTGTTCGTCTTCCTGCTGTCGGTATCTGCTCTCATCCTCCTCGTGTACCCGCTCCTCAATACCGACTGGAAACCGTCTATCAGCCGCACCAGTCTTTCCATCTCGGCCGGAGCCGCCATGGCGCTGCTTGCGTTACTGCGGGTGTTCACCTTCCAGGGTACCTCCTCCCAGACCACCACCATCGGACCCAGCATGGGTCTTCTGTTCGTATTTGTAGCCGGCGCCGGCATCGTCATCTGCGACAATACACAGATAGTCCAGAAATTCCTCTCGTTCATTCTGACTTCCCGTTCCCAAAACGCACCGCCTGCCGAGTCAGAGGACACAGGAGAACTACCTGACTACAATGATGACGAACTAAGTGACCTCCTCGGTGAAACACAACCCCCGGTGCATACCGAACCAGAACAGCAAAGATTCTAACCAGCACGAAAGCTACCATGGACTCACCCTCGCTTCCCCCTCCTCCGGCATCACCCGCCACCCCTGCTCCTCCCCGGAACCCGCTCCTCCTGCCTGGCATCATCACTGGTGCCGTTGTCCTGGTGCTGCTTTTGCTCATCATCGTCCTTTCTACCGGCAACAACAAACCTGCCGGTCCGGACCAGACGACGAACATCGAAGCCGAACGGACCACGATCCCCTACGAAGAGGAGACCATCGAGGATGCGAATCTCTTTACGGATGACCATGACGTTCTGGCGCAGGTAGGTATCAACGGCGTCATAGAAGACCGCTACAATGTCACCCGCGACCGGAACGACACTATCTTGAAAAAAGAACTCATCGACACCACGACCGTGATCGAAAAGCAGAACCGGATCCTTAGGAAAGGAACTCTCGACCGGACTGCCACCTCAGATGCGATCAAGGGTCTCATGGATGAGTATCTCGCCTATCTGAAAAAACATGATTTTACCAAACTTTATCCCATGCTTCGGGAATCTGACCGCATGCTCTATACCGAGAGCCAGCTGAAAAACAGCGCCGAAGGCATCGATTTCCTCATTGAATCCTATTCCCTGGTGCAGGATCTGCGGTACGAATACCCGGTCTATCTCACGAGCAGCGATTCCTCGCTACAAGCCACTCAGGATACGCCGCTGGCGGGCGGCGATACGACGACCCAGAACCGGCAGGGCCTGGTAGCCGTGCTCCCGCTCCGCGTGATCTTCACCTCCACGATCGGTCGTCAGGAATTGGCCTTTGACCTGAGATTCATCCATGAGAATGACAGCTGGAAGGCGACCTACTTCGGCCCGGCCGAGATCGTCGCCATCAACAAAACCCAGAAACGCGATGACGGCGGCAAGACGTACGGCAAACCAGTAAGTGCTGAGATAACCCTGAAAAACGCCATATTCTTCCCAAATCTGAACCGGGTCTACATCGACTACCAGCTATCGAACACCTCGGAAGCCAATTACACGACTGGCCCCCTGGGAGTACAGCAGATCATCGTTACCAATGCCAAGCTCTCCTCCGTGACCTTGTATGACGACCCTCAAACCGGCTATCAACTGAAGGAGAACGTCTTTTTCCTGCAGGCCTATTCCGACGTATATATTGGTGAATCTGCTATCGGCCGTCTACAGTTCACCCCGGTCCCTGGTCCGGACATCTCTCAGATCTATGTGACGCTTCAGCTGCAGATCGGCAACTACATGATCAATGTCGACTTCGGCGATATTTCACTCGACCGCCAGAACCGGCAGGCGCAGTATCTGGTGGACAACAGCATCACTGACCCGAGATCGGCACCGATCAAGGACGGGAACTGATCGTCCGCACTTCCCTATAGCCATCAAAGCCCACGGCATCGTGGGCTTTTGTTTCAGGAAACAACACGATGAAAGAATTACCGGTCAGTTTTACCGCCCGCTACGAGAAGTTGCTCTCCCCTGAAGTGCTCAGCAGGCTCTGCTATATTCCTCCCCAGGGCAAGGAGATCAGCCTGCGGATCCACGCTGATCGCATGACCAAAGATCAATTTGAAACTCTTGCCTCCACATATGGATGGACATGCAGACCAGTATCCAATGTGGACGGTGCCTTCCATGTCGAGGCCAATAGCGGAAAAAGCATCACTTCCACTCCTGAATACTTCGCCGGGCTGTATTATGTGCAGGAAACTGCGAGCATGCTACCGCCATTAATTCTGGCTCCAGCGGCGAACAGCTCAGTGCTTGATATGACAGCGGCACCAGGGAGCAAAACGACCCAGCTCTCCCAGCTGATGAGTAAGACTGGGGCCATTATCGCCAACGATGCAGATCCTCGAAGGATGAAAGCTTTGTCGTTCAATATCGAAAAGCAGGGCTGCCTCAACGTAGCACTTTGCTGCGGAGACGCCTGCCGGTTCGGAGACAGCACCCCGGAAATGTTCGACTACGTATTGCTCGATGCACCCTGCAGTGCCGAAGGTTCTATAACCAAGGATCCCGGCTATTTCACCTACTGGCATGAGAACAAGATACCGAAGCTCGCAACACTGCAGAAAGAACTGCTTACCGCAGCGGTCAAGACCTGCAAGACCGGCGGCACGATCGTTTACTCCACCTGTACCATCGCACCCGAGGAAAATGAAAGCATCATTGACTGGCTGTTGACCAAATACGGCGAAAGCATTGAGATCGAAGTGATCCCAGGATTCGACAACATCCCCCGTTCTGCGATCACCTCTTGGCAGGGTCGTACGTTCAGTGCCGATGTGAAAAAGGCGATCCACCTGATCCCTACCATCGATCAGCATGAATCCTTCTTCATCGCCAAAATCAGGAAAACCAGCCCACTGCCCTCAGTAAGTCATGAACTCAGTAACTCGTTAACTCGCCAACACGTTAACCATATTCAAAAAATACCCCAGATCATCGAACGCTTTGGCCTTGCTCCTGATCTGTTCGCCACCACTGTCACGACCGAGATCAACGAAAAGTTCTGGATCTCCGGTCAGGACCTCCACAGCTTCCTTTCTGACTTCCCGCTCAAGATCGATCGTAGCGGCCTGCCGTTTGGTCGGGAGACCCAGAAAGGCTTCCGTATGGCTTTTCCGTTTGCACTCGCCTACGGCCAGCATGCGCAACAGAATTTCGCCGAGCTGGACGCGGAGCAGACCAAACAGTTCATCCGCGGCAATACCGTTTCATGTTCCAATGAATCTGAGATTTCGGCAGGCCAGGTGCTGGTCACGCATGAAGGGATGGGGCTGGGCCGAGCTCTGTTCACCGGGGAAAACCCACTGAAAAACCAGACACCACCTGAGTTCGTCCTACGCAACGGATAAATTCTTTGAAGGGATATGTATGCCTTTCTATATATTTGCCTGGATCGCCGCATTAGCGTCCGGTTTCACTGTGGTGATCAGCAAGCTGACCACGAAGTATGCCATCAAGAACCCCTGGTATTTTAATTTCCTCCTCATGGTGTCACTCCTCATATTCACCGTACCGCTGGCGCTGGCAAACCATGCGTCTATACCGCATGACTGGCTGCCGATCATCCTCACTGCCATATGCTGGGTCTGTTTCTGGATATTTTATGTGCTTTCGCTCTACCGTCTCGACCTGACGGTCATCTCCCCGCTCTTCAACCTGGGATCCGTCTTCTCCATCCTGATCGGGGTACTGCTGCTCGGCGAACGATACTCACTCCTGTCCTGGGGTGTGG
>CAYOQW010000065.1:0-7105 GCA_964406175.1 uncultured Candidatus Saccharibacteria bacterium | reverse complement strand
GTCCTGGGATGATCAGGAAGGCGTGAAACGCTACAAGACCGAGGTCATCGCTGATGATATGGTGCTCCTGGGAGGCAGGTCCGGTTCCGGTCCTGTGCTGAATGAGAGCGAGATCACGGTCAGTCATGATATGTGCGTCAACAGAGTGCAGACTATCGGGAATCTCGCCCGCGAACCGGAGCTCCGGTATCTGCCCAGCGGCACGGCGGTCACCACCTTTGTCGTCGCTACCAATCGTTCCTGGACCAATGCCCAGGAAGTTCGTCAGGAATCTACTGAATTTCACAATGTCGTTTGCTGGAATACCATTGCAGAGCATGTAGCCAAAGAGATCATCAAGGGACAGAAGGTCTATATAGAGGGAAGACTGCAGAACCGTTCATGGGAAGGTGAGGATGGAGTGAAGCGTTTCAAGACCGAGATCGTTGCCAGTTTCGTAGTCGGCTCCACGGTCCGTGACGAGATGCGCCATGAGGACGGCACAGCGCATGCAGTCCCTCAGCAGTCAGCGCCTGTCGCCGAGCCCAGCACCGCCGGCATCACCGATCCCAAACCCGCCCCCGCGGCAGCCCCTGCCGTCAGTGCGCCAGCTGCATCAGCACCGATCAAAGACGACGAAATACCTTTTTAATTTGTTTTAGATCCTAGGGAGTAGTTGTTATGCCATTCAAGCCAGAAGAGAAAAATACTGAAGGTAGAGGCGGCGAAGGCCGTCAGGGAAATTTCGGATACATGATCCGCCCCACACTGGGCTTTGGCCGCAGGTCCTGCAAGTTCTGCGAAGAAAAGACCAGAGACATCGACTACAAGGATGTGGCTACCCTCAAACGGTACACCACTGAAGTCGGCAAGATCGTCGGACGCAAGAAATCGGGCCTCTGCGCCAAGCATCAGAGAGCCGTCACCGCAGCGATCAAGCGCTCACGTTTCATGGCGCTCATGCCCTTTACGGTCAAAGTCGAGTATTGATCACCTCCGGGTGATGCAACATTTTCCCTGAGACCGTCACCGGTTCTTGGGGATTTTTGTTAGGGAGTTTTTATGGACTACAGTGCGCGGCTCTTGCACCTGCAGGAATTAATGCAGGAAGAACGGATAGAGGCCGTACTCGTGATCGCGCCCGAGAATTGCGAATATCTCATCGGGACCCGTGGTCACGAGCTTTTTGATATTACGCTTCTCATAACTCAGTCCAGTGTGCGGATCATCTGCTCGCCGCTCTACCGCGAAGCCTTGAACGCCACCGCCCTGGACGTGATACCTTGGTCACCGGGTCTGAAAGAAACGCTGAAGAGCCAGGCGGAACGCCTATGCATCACGCAGCTGTCCATCGAGGGGCACCGATTGACGTGGGCGATGCTGCGGTCGCTTGAGGCCCAGCTTGCTGGTATTCACCTTCAGGACTCCGGTAAGCTGATCGAAAAGCTTCGTCTGATAAAAGACGCCGAGGAGATCGATCTGATCTCCAGAGCGTGCGCCATAACTGATGAGTCACTTTCGTCCATACTTCCGCTCATACGAGAGGGGATGACGGAAAGCCATATTGCCTGGATGATCGAGCAGAGCATGCGGGATCAGGGTGCTGATGATGTTTCGTTCCGTCCTTTGATTGTAGCAGCGGGCAAGGGGAGCAGTGAGCCGCATCATGTCCCAGGCGAATACAAGGTTCAGCATGGCGATATGGTCCAGTTCGATATCGGTGCGAGGTATCGAGGCTACGGCGCAGATCTCAGCCGCGTAGCAGTTCTTGGCGGCCCTTCGGTAGAACAGACGCGCCTGTATGAACATGTTTTGAAGGTTCAGGAATATGGCATCGCTCTGGTCCATTCTGGCGCGGACGGAGTCCTGATCGATGAGGAATGCAAAAAAATGGTTGAGAATGCGGGATATCCGCGCTATCCGCACGGCCTGGGTCACGGGATCGGCCTGGCACCCAGTGTCCATGAGGACCCATTCCTGTCTTCCAGGTTAACAACGCCGGTACTGTTGAGAGCTGGCATGGTCCTGACGGTTGAGCCAGGGATATATGTCCCTGGTGCAGGCGGCGTACGCATCGAGGATGTCGTCCTAGTTCAGGAGGGCGGAGCGGGGCAATTGAGCCACGCTGACAAAAGTTTGATAGTGCTCTCATAGAGGAGTTCTTCATGGGAAATCCGGTGCTTTTTTCGGCGGTGGTCAGCATCGTAGTGGCGCAGATTTTGAAAGTGCTCTACAAGTATTTCAAGCATCACAAATTGGATCTTTCGCTCCTTTGGAGCGCCAGCGGCATGCCGAGCAGTCATGCTGCCGGAGTGAGCGCAGTGACGACCTCAGTCGGTCTTATCGCTGGTTTTGCGTCCCCGCTTTTTGCCGTGTCGTCCATCTTTTCGCTCCTGGTCATCTACGATGCCATGGGTGTGCGGCGCGCAGTCGGCGATCAGGCGGAACTTCTGAACTACCTTATGGAGCTCAGGGAACACACTGGCAAGCATTCACTGGTGGAGAGGATCGGTCACACACCAATGCAGGTAGGCTCAGGGGTCATCCTGGGCGGACTGATCGCGACGGTGCTCTTCTATGTCTAAAAAAAGACTGGATGTCCTCGTGGTGGAGCTGGGCCTCTGTGAGAACCGTACCAAGGCGCAGGCGCTCATATTCGAAGGGGCTGTCGACGTCGATGGGATCCGCGTGACCAAAGCTGGTGCCCAGGTGAAGGAGGGGAGTGCCGTGACACTACGTGATATCGGCAAAAAGTATGTCGGCCGCGGCGGCCTCAAACTAGCTCATGCTCTTGATACTTTCAAGATAAACCCTGCAGGTTTCATTGTCGCAGACGCCGGGGCATCGACCGGCGGTTTCACAGACTGCGTGCTCCAACGCGGTGCGGTCAAAGTCTATGCCATCGACGTGGGGTATGGTCAGTTGGACTACCGGCTCCGTCAGGACCCGCGGGTCATCAATATGGAGCGGGTCAATATCAGAGTGCTTGCGACACTGCCCGAACCGGTCGACCTCGTGGTCATGGATGTTTCGTTCATCTCGTCCCGGCTGTTGCTGCCGGTGGTGAGGGAGTGGCTGAGAAGAAGCTCACTTGATCAAGGTGGTACGAAGAATGTTGATCTGGTGGCTGACAGACAAATCCCCCTTAATCCCCCTTTCATAAAGGGGGGAATATCATCTAGAGCAGCAGGGATAGTTCTGTTGTTCAAGCCGCAGTTTGAGGTGGGGAAGCTGATCGCGAACCGGTTCAAGGGGGTGATCGCTGATGAACAGGTACGTCTTGATGCTCTTGCCAACTTCCGTGTCTGGCTTGCTGAGCATGATTTCACGATCCTCGGTGAGTGCGAGTCGCCGATCCAGGGGGACAAGGGGAATCACGAGTATCTGCTTCATCTGATCTGAGTTTGCTGTTCCTTTTCAAAAAGCCTTTCTGACTCTGAGTACAGAAAGGCTTTTTCATTGATCGTCAGACTCAGCTTCAGGGGCAGACCATAGGATCACAGCGTGGAAGAGCCTCGGGGTCGTTCGGGTCAGGAGTAGGATCGCTGCATACGTCGCCGCCATTTGGGTTGCAGGCACAGTCGATATACCCGCTTTTCAATTTGTGCTGGTCAGGATGCTCATCCACTCGTGCGCGACCCACACATTTCACCGGCTGCTGGTCGATCGGGTCAGTGGTGTACGTCTCGGGGCCGGCATTATAATCAGTCATAACAACACTACAGGGAGTGCCTCCATTGTTGGCAACATCAAAATTGAAATACACCGGCATCTGGGTGACATCCAGAGGCCCCGCACTTTCGAGGAACGGTCCCGTTACCTTGGCTGTCAGATACTGGCGATGGCTGGGGTAGTATTTAAGTGGGTCACCCATGGTGATGGAGAGGAGCGCTTCGGCTGTACCGACGGTATGGTCGATCTTCCAGTAGAGCTGGGGGTTCATCCCTGGATAGTCGAATGGTTTGTAAACGTAAACTTTTGGCTGCCCGCCGGGTGATGTCCATGCGGATCGAAGTGCATTGTAGGCATAGACCTTGAATTCATCGGTAGATACCGTGCCGCTCGGAGTGAGGTGTTCGCATACTGCGGTACCGATATATCCGGTGTCGATATTTGCTTCCACATTCATGGTCAGCTGATCGTCCTTGCAGACATCAGGGAGAGCGAACTGATTGTAGATGGTCGGTATCGGCGGGTCATTGGCATTGCCAATGGTGACCTGGGGTTGGCCATCCAGATTGTATGGCCAGGGCTGCATCAGCGTATCAGGAGGGTCGTACGCGTTGTATGGCCAGGGCTGCATCAGCGTATCAGGAGGGTCGTACGCGCCGAAACCAAAATTCCAGATCTCGTAGTGCATCATCGGTCGTTTGGAGTTCAGAAAGTACTTCCTGCCGACTCCGTAGTAGCCACTATTGCCCAGTGTCCCGATCTGACTGTCATTACGCAGGGTCACATCTCGGCCTGAGATGAATTTATCGACTGAACCATCGGTCATATAGGACTGGACCACTTCCCAGTTCGTTACATGTACCAGGGCGATGTCGACATATCGGGCTACGCCTGTTACGTCTGGGGAGCCATTGTCACCGACATCACGGTAATATCCGTATGGCGGTTCGCCAAGTCGCTTGTTTCGGAAGATCGATTTGTCCATGTCGTTCACGATCATGCGGTAAGCTTCACCGCCGGCGATCTTTGGATTACTTGTCTCGCTGACGCAATAATATGAATAACAGGTGCCTGTAGAATTGTTGCATCCTTGAAGTGGACCTTTGCCGTACTGACGACCATTTCGACACGGATTGCATTCGTCCGGGTAGGTCGTTTTCGATATGCGTCCAAGGATGGGGTCTATGGTAATTTCAATTTTTGGAGTCATATCGCAAGTGACATCCCGGTCCCTGATGCAATCCATAGGGCAGGGATCATCAGTCAACTTGCCATCTGACTTGCAGCTTTCCTTGTCCAGCGCATGAGCAGGTACCTCCTGGTTCGGGTAGCCTGGTTCAAAACGATTGGCTCGGGCACAGGTGTTATTATCCTTGTACAGGTCGACCGCGTTGACCGCGGCCCATTTGCTGTTACGGGTACGAACGAAGTTGCCGTAGCCGTCGCAGTTGGTGACACCATCGGGGCAGCTGGCTTCGACCTGGGGATCAGAACCCAGGAACTCCACGACCGTACCCTGAAGGGTCGAATAGACCGGGACGAAGTCAAGCGGAGCATTCTCGACACTGATATCAGTAGCATAGGTCTGGTCGCAGTCGGTATAGGCACCAGCCGTGTGAGCGGTCTTCTGGAGAAGTACCTGTCTGGTCGTATTCCCGGCATAGGTCTCAGGCAGACCCCAGCCGTAGGTGAGTCCTCCGATAGGCGGGCCGCCGATGACGTAGGAATCCGGCTGGGCGAACTGGAAGATCTTCGGTTTCTTGATATTACTTGTCTGGGTAGTATCTGGAAGTTCAAAGTTACCAGCAGCGAGCGTGAATTCATGCGGCCGCGGGAGGCTCAGCGGGTATTCCCAGTTGCCGAAACGGATGACCCAACTGGGCTCATCTGACGCACAGCAGGTATTGTAGTAGTTGATGGGGATCGGGAGATTGCGTTCATCGGCATCGCGGGTGGGAGCGACCACGTTGTCCGGCGAGCCGGGATCGTTGACCAGCGGCGTCGTCGTATCGGTCGGGGTTTTGGGTACAGGAGAAAGCACCAGCGGGAGTGTGGCGGCCATGACGACCCCGCTGAGGACGATGAGGAGGAGGAACAGCTGTATGCGTCGGCTCATGATTCACTTGTGTAAAGTAGGGGATGGATCTGTTCAGATAGGACAGGCACGACCCGGGGTTGGAACGCAGGAAGCCGGTGTTGCGCCGCCGCCAGCACAGGAGGGACAGGTGGAGGAGCTGAAGTCATCTGGAAAGCAGCAGCCGGTGTCCAGGAAGCCGAACACGAGAGCGAGGTTTTCCAGGTAGGCAGCACCATGCTGAATGTCGTTCAGGCTCTGGCAGGTGCCGATCTTCCACATGGTGGAGTTGGCGATCTCTTCACCGTAGTCCAGGCAGGATCCCTGGGTGTCCGGGCAGGATTTGCCGCAGAATTCCTTGACCAGAGTTTCGCACTTGGCGTTGGGGTATTGATTTTTGAAGAAATAATTATTGGTCGTGAACGCTTTGAGCTGTGTCTCAAAGAACGCGTCACTGACCGCTGAGGTCAGAACATTCAGGGGTGGTTCTGCCGTGTAATCCAACCCGGAGTTTTCATAGGGACCGATATAGAGTTCTCCATTTGGCAGGCTGAGCAATAGCTTCTGCTTCTGAAGTTCTATCAGCAGCGTGATCAACGCCTGAACAAAATCGTCCTCAAGTTCCATTTTTAAAACATTCATACCAAAATCAGCGGTCATGACCAGCATGAAGTTTGGGGGCAGGATGATGAACTGTTTCTTGTACCCGGCTTCATCCAATGTCGGAGGTGTGGCGTCATGTTTCGCTTGTACCGCTGCGTTGTGCTGAGCTATGAGAGCGATGATATCCTTCTGCCGCCAGGCGCCGAATTCCGGATTGGGTATATATCGGTTGGAGGCGAGGCTTTCCTTCAGCCATATCGCGGTCATGATGCCCAGGTTGGAATTCGAACAGGAATTGCTCATGTCATTCCAGTAACGCTTCACTTCCTGTTTGCCAATGGCATTCTTGTAATAAATGCTGTCGGCGCTGAACCATTCACCAGCGATGCGGTCGACATCGTCTACACTGACAGAACCTCCGACTGCGCTGCATTTTGACCAGTCCTCCATCTTGAAACAGTGTTGGCCACTGAAGGCTGGTTCATTGCCAAAGGCTACTGCTCCGGGGGTTTCATCGATCCCGGCATAGGCGATACAGGTGTCTGCTCGACCGGCGAATGGCGGTTCAGTCTTGGTATCCAGAGCGTTTGCCCTCAGTGCTTCAGCATCGACAGCGAGTTCGCCGCAGAGTTTGCCGTCATATTCAATTTGAAAATAGACATTCTTGGCATCATTGGGTTTCATTTCGATGGGGCCTGTCCCGTAGTCGACTGGGCCAAATGTTCCAGCGTTGGGTATCGCCTGACCGTGCAGTCGAAAGTATTCGTAGGCATTCAC
>CAYOQW010000064.1:0-7162 GCA_964406175.1 uncultured Candidatus Saccharibacteria bacterium | reverse complement strand
ACCGGTCACTCTGTTTCTTTTAAGATACTGATCGAGTGGTGCATCCATCTGAAAGTTGCTCGGGCAGGTATCCAGATGCCGGAATATGATGCCCCTCAGGTAGGGCTTTTGTGATTCGTTGTCCACCACGGCAGTACCATAATTACCGAGCAGTGGATAGGTAAAGGTGACGATCTGGCCCGCATAGGATGGGTCGGTGATGATCTCCTGGTATCCGGTCATCGAGGTATTGAAGACGACTTCCCCTATCGAAGTGGCTTCGTAGCCGACATGATATCCGGAGAATACGGTACCGTCTTTCAGCAGCAGAAATGCCTGTTTCATATGGACCGTCCTGGACTAAAAAAAACCCTTTCCATTGAACGGAAAGGGGAAATCAATGCCTGCAGGAGGCAGTGGTGAATATTACGAACGGATTGGGCAGCTGGTAGATCAATACGTGCCTGTCACTAAAAATCATCCTGTGAAACTTTATCAAAACTGCAGGTCAACTGTCAAGGAGCCTGGCTTGATCCCTTTGGTGGCTTGTGTTCATAGAGTATTGGTTCGCGTTCGGAAAAATGGTATAGTGACGGTATCTGGTTATTTATGAGGTGGCCCATGCTAGTACGCGACATCATGACCAAAAAAGTCATTTCGGTCAAAGCTGAGACCCCGGTCAAGGAAATAGCTTCTCTTCTCTGCAAGCATGATTTCAAGGGTGTGCCTGTGGTCGATGATCAGCAAAAAGTCATCGGCATCATCACCGAGTGTGATCTGATCCTGCAGAACGCCAAATTGCATCTGCCTACCTTTATCCAGATCCTGGACGGTGTGTTCCCTTTTGGCAAACATGAAACCGAAGAAGAGCTTCGCCGGATCGTCGGTGCGGTGGCCAGGGATGTCATGACCAAAGAACCTGTCTGCGTATCTCCCGATATGCCGGTTGAAGAGATCGCGTCGTTGATGTGGGAACGCAAAGTCAACCCAGTGCCCGTGACCGTGGATGACAAGCTCATCGGCATTGTGAGCCGGGCGGACATCGTGAATCTGCTGGCATCATCCAAGTAACTGAACTGCATCGGCTATACAGAAGAAGCATCCTGTACATCAGGATGCTTCTTTTTTGATCGTGGTCCGGATGTTACTTCAGGTCCAGCTCGATCGTACTGTTGACCAGGGTCGTCGAAAGGTCATCGAGCCCTGAAAGAGGGCTTTGATCCAGGATGCTCAGCTCGTCTGCCGGCAGAAACAGTTTGAGCTGTCCGGTACTGGTTGTTTCCGACGGCAGAGCGGCCAGTACTTCAGCCCCTGATGTCTGCGCTGCTTTGTCTTTCGAACGACTGGTCAGCGGCCAGATGACCGCGAGAGCAGCTGTCAAAATGAGACAGATCACGATAAAGGGCAAGTGTTTTGGAACGTGCATGAAATACCTCAGTATTAGGGCTGAACTGCTTCATCTTCTGATCCGCTCGTTACTTCCGCCGCCGGTGCCGTGATACGGGCGACCATCTTCTTCAAGGTGTCAACCTGACCGATCAGTTCTGCTGTTTGTGCATGAATCGTCTGAAGAGTAGTCAGATCGGCCTCAGGAACGAGCATTTCAAAGGCAGAATCATGATCCTCGCGTACCTGTTGGACATAATTCCGCACTGCGCTGATCGAGCTGGTCAGGCTTCCGATCTGAGCGATGGTCAGCTCGTGGCTCTGGTCCAGCAGGGCCTGATCCATCTGAGGGAGGAGATCGCTAATAGACTGAATGTATCGATCAATACGCGACAGCATCAGGGTATCGATCATATGCCAGATAGTCGTCCTCATGGAATCCCGAAACGTGGAAAACTCATTGGCAAGCTCACGCAGCGCATCCAGAGTCCAGGAGCCTGTGCCTAGTTCACTGTTCTTGCTTTCCAGCCAACCGATCGCGGCATCAAGCTCCAGGTACATGGGCCCAGTGACCTGGTCGTCAATACTGGTGATGGTCCCTATACGAGTGCGAACCACGACGAGATATGCTTTATAAGCGGTCAGCGATTTGCTCGTATAGCTTTTTGCTTCTTCCAGAGCGATCTGCGTTTGGGTGGGATCAGAGAGGTCTTTGTGTTTGATACGGAAGTCTTTCCAGTTGTCCCGGCCGTTCTTGTAGGAGACGAGCTGATTGAGATAGGCCTGTTGAGCGGCCTGATATGCCTCGACCGCTGCCGTTTCCGGATCCGGAGCGAAAGCGGCCCGGGCGGGACGAGGCAGCACGCAGACACACAGAACAGCGATGAAGATAAAAGATGACAATCTGTACCGCATGAGAGACACCCTGCAAATAGTAGGTGAAACACAAAAAAATTACGGCACTGATCAGAACGTCTTGATCAAATGGCGTATTGTGGTGGCTATCTGCGCGTGCCGGTGCGGATCTGGTCCGCTGCATCGTTCCTGCTGACAGTCCGTTGTTCGCCGGATGTGAGGTTCTTCAGAACGACGGTACCATGGTCTTTTTCATCAGGTCCCAGGATCACAGCAAAAGGAATGCCCTTTTTGTCTGCATAACCGACCTGTTTTTTTAGTTTTGCCTGGTGATCGGTGTAGGTATCGACATTGATACCCGCTGCCCTCAGCTGTGTCGCGAGAGCCAGGGAATCGGTCAGCATCTCTGGTGAAAAAATGGTCATCAGTGCATCCGCCACAGTGCGTTTCTCAGGGATGAGCCCGAACTGCTGCATGGCTTCCACCGTGCGGTCAAAACCCATGGCAAAACCAGTACCTGGGAGATCGTTTTTCGAGAACCGGCCGACTAGCTTGTCATACCGTTCACCCCCCAGGACAGAGCCCGAAGTAAATCCTTCGACCTCTACCTCCCAGATCGGACCGGTGGAGTAGCTAAAGGAACGGGCCAGGGTATTATCGAACTTGAAATGCTCTTCAGAAAAGCCAGCTGATTTCAGATAGGCGAGAATATCCAGGATGGTCTGATTTGGTTCCAGTGCAAAGACCCGGTCGACCATTTCCTTGGCTTTTTCCTGCGAATACCCCTTGGAGACGATCTCTGCAATGACACCGTCGACGCCCAGTTTGGCCAGCTTGTCGATAGCGGCGATGACGGGATACTCGATCCCGGCATACAGCGCGCGGTCGCTCATCTTGACCACGAACTTTTTGAAACCCAGGTTTTGGTAGAGCGAGACCGTAAGTGCCATGGTCTCGGCATCGGCGACCGACTGTTCCAGACCGAAAATATCCCCATCGCACTGCAGGAATTCACGATACCTGCCTTTCTGGGGCTTGTCAGCGCGCCAGACGGTCTGGATCTGATAGCGCTTGTAGGGCATGGTCAGCTGGCCCTGGTACTGAGCTACAAAGCGGCAGGTAGGCACGGTCTGATCGTACCTGAGCGCGACCTTGCGGCCACCGTGGTCCTCGAACCGGAAGAACAGTTTTTCATCCTCGCCGATATTGCCCTGAAACGTCTCGAGGTACTCGATCGCTGGTGTCTCTATCGGATCGAATCCGTAGGATTCGAAGGTTTTCCTGATGATGTCCTTGGCGTACTGTCGCGCGATGGCATCAGCCGGCAGGAAGTCGCGAAATCCCTTGAGAATTCTTGGTTCTACCATGGTCAAGTGCTCCAGTAAGTTAGCCTTTGTCCTTGAAATATCCTCGTTTGTTCGGGTCCAGGATCACGCAGGGAAGCATGACATGCTGATAATCCGGCAGCGAATCGCCATTGTACAGGAGCGTGATGATCCCCCCTGAAACTCTGCATTTGAGACCGGCATCGTCCAGCTGCTGCTGGGCTTCCGCATCCTGCAGCCGGAACGACGACAGGTTACAGATGAACTTCTGAGATTCGAGCCGTGAGTATTTGCAGTTGAAACAGCTGTAGTTCATGATGCCTCCTCGTAGAGTCAGCGATCCGTATGCTGGAGTAGTGAGCAGTGCGGACGGTAGTGTATGGTCAGCGTCGAGGTGTTGTCAACCCGGGAGGTATCGGATACGATTGAAATGTTCATATATATATTGAGAACGTTATCATGGACGTGATCCACATCAGGAACGTCGCGGAACATGACAGGCACGCACTCCTCGAAGTCAGGTCATCCAGCAATGATATCAAGGACGATCTGATCAGCCTCCGGCTTCAGCTGCAGGCTGACGGCAGTGCCGAGTACCTGGTCTTGGAGCATCAGCAAAAGATCATCGGGTTCATCATGCTGAAATGGGACGGTAATGCAACACATCCCGGGCAGCCCTATATGGAGGACCTGTTCATTCAGGAAGTACATCGGGGTTCCGGCTTCGGTACTCAGCTCATAGCTGAATGCGAGCGAAGAGCACGAATACGCGGTGCTCGACAGATCGGGTTGGCGGTCAACCCCACGGAAAATCCGAGAGCCTTGTCCCTCTATGCGAGCCTTGGCTATCGGCATGATGGGGGCAAAGCGTATCTGGATGGCATATATGACGGGAAAGAGGACTGGGTCGTGGATATGATCAAGAACCTCCAGCCCTAGGTCGAGAATCCGTCGTAGCCTTCACCATAAAATGGTTTCATGAAAACGGCGCAGGGCCGGCCATCATCGGCGTCATTGGTGCGATAGGGGAGATCACGCAGGATCTCGGCGCAGAAATACAGATACCCGTCATCGACATAGAACTTATTCTCATATTTCTTCATGATCGCAGCGAGCGAGATACCGAGTGGATCGCTGCGATGTGATTTTTCCCAGATCTCATCATAACCTCTGAGGTCGCAATACCAATGATAATTGGGATATTTGGGATTGCGTCCTTCGAGACAGTGCTTGCAATTCTGACACCACGTCTGAGCCATAGGATTTCCCGGTTAATACTGGAGTTAGCCTTGGACAGCGGTAAGTCTAGGGTCAGGTGATGGAATTGTCAATTTCACGGCGATGGGGTAGGATTGGTCAGCTCATTTGGAGGGAACTATGTCACTCTGGTTTGGATCGCTTGCCCGCCCTTTCGTCGTGTCCGCTCCGATCGCCGGTATGTCTGACAGCTCATTTCGTCAGCTCTGCCGGCTGTATGGGGCAGACGCCGTATGGACAGAAATGATCTGTGCGAGAGCCATGCGGTATACCAACCCGAAACTGAAAAAATGGTTTGCAGAGGATCCCCGGATCTTTGCTGACCTGCCGTTCACAGACATGGTGCCGATCGTCGGCGAAGATATCCCCGGCAACCTGAACGTGCTCCGCAGTGCACCGGTTGAAAGTCCCGTGGTCCTCCAGCTGTTCGGTAAGGACCCGGATGATTTCGAATCAGCGGCTGCATTCGCTGTGGAGCTGGGCTTCGCTGGTATAGACCTGAACATGGGCTGCCCGGCCAAGCATGTGGTCGGGGCATTTCATGGCTGCAGTCTGATGAAAGATATTCCACTCGCTCAGGAGCTCGTTCGCTCAGCCCGCAAGGGGATCGGTGACGCTCCTGTTGCACTCTCAGTGAAATTCCGGTCTGGTTGGGATTCCGTGATAGCACCCGAATTTGCAAAGGCTTTGGAAGATGCGGGAGCCGACCTGCTGACCATTCATGCCCGGACCAAGAACCAGGCGTTCTCTGGTCTGGCAGACCGCAAGGTCATCAAAGCGGTTGTAGAGGCGGTCCAGATCCCGGTGATCGGCAACGGCGATATCGTCGATGGGGCGAGTGCCGCCTCGATGGTCAGGGAAACCGGATGTGCCGGTGTCATGGTCGGCCGTGCGATGAAGGGGGCACCCTGGATTTTCAGCGATATCCAGAAGAGGTTCGGCCACAAGGGTGGAACACATTCGTTCGGTCACTTTGCCGACCGGGCGATCGATACTGCCTATGAACACTGCGTACGTCTGGTTACCATGAAAGGCGAGGGCAGGGGACTGCGCGAAGCCCGCAAGCACCTCGTCGCCTATGTCAGAGGATTCGAAGGTGCTTCGACCTGGCGGGGCAAGCTGGTGCAGGTCTCGACGCTTGCTGACGTCCATGTTGCCTTGACGGAGATCAGCCTTTCGCTAGAGTCCCCGACGACCCGCAAGCATCCTCATGCACGAGTGTGATGAAGGTGTGGGTCTGTTCGCCTTCCCGGGTCGGTTCGATCATCGGATACTCAAAGAGTTTGGCCACCTTGCCGGTCTCGCCATCGAGGAGACCGACCGCTGGCTCACCGCTGGTCATGTCATTGAATACATAGAGACCGGTCCGTCCTGGCACGATATAGAGCGGGGCAACGTCAGCGGGATTGGATCTCCAGGATGTCAGATCCTTGATTTGCCCATTCTCCCCCTTGTATCTGAGGACCGCTTCGCCGAGCAGCGATCTCTCCACCCAGATAGTTTCGACCAGAGGACACGGTTCAAAGGGCTGCAGAGATTCCCTGGCTGTTGCTGGGACATAGAGGTTGCAGTCAAAGTATCGCATTCCTTCTCCCACGAGAGCAGGTGTCCCACTGCCAAATGATCTGCTTTCCAGGTGGATCTGCTGTGACAGGTCTGTCAGCCTCTGTCCTATCAGGTAGCCGGGCAGGCGAAAAGAAAAAGTGAGCAGATCGGAAAGTGAACGGATATCGACGCCGAGCTCACTATCAGACAGAGAGAGATTGGGATCACCATAGGTCCTCATATTCTGAGATCCCATTGAGAGTCCTCTGTCGATATCACCCGGATTATCCGCATAGGCCCAGCTCGTGATCCCGACCGTGAGCGGTTCAGGCAGAGAAGCAACTGTCACATTCTGGTCTGAAACCAGTGACCACTCTTTGGTCCGGACATCATATTGATAGTGATCATCTTTTTTCTGATTCGCGAGGTTGCTGGTCAGGATACAGACAGGCTCTGTTCCAGTCATCCATTGGACGACAGGAGATCGATAGTGCAGATCCGCGAATGCCAGGTCAGGAAAAGTGCTCACGAGGTCTGTGCTCCAGGAATTCTCCTGAATATCATAGATATACCAGTGCTGAGATATGAATGTTTCTGGATCCCCATGGGCCAAGATCAGGAAGAGATACCGTCCATCAGGAGAAAGGGCTGCACTCACGCCCTCGGGCAACGTCTCAGGCACGAGACTGAGGCGGGATATCGTTCCACGGCTCAGCAGGTCCAGGTACAGCTGGTCATTTTCGACCGTCAGTAGGAACGTCATTTTGGGGACTGCAAAGGCCAGAATGTGCATCTGTCCCTGTTTGATGATATTC
>CAYOQW010000063.1:0-7191 GCA_964406175.1 uncultured Candidatus Saccharibacteria bacterium | reverse complement strand
GAGTATATATACATTTGCCGAAATTTCGTTACTACGGTAAACGAATTAGGCAGAATTTCCATAGAACTTGATAGTATGCTGGCAATTTCAAAGTCCAACTATGGAAATGCAAGCATGATTTTGATCATAAAAACGGTTCCGCTGACAAGATCGATACGATTCGAACGTGAGCGACAGGGTGATTGTTTATTTGCGCTTTCTGATTTGCAATGAATTCGTAAAGTCGACTTTACGAATTGTGCCAAATACGGAAAGTCTAAACTATGGCCACCATCCCCCGCACTATCCTAGATCAGATCCAGTCCCGCTTCCATCTCATCACCCCCGCCAACTTCCTGGACTTCACCGGGGCAGGTGCTCAGTTCGACTGAAGGACCACCTCAGCCTTTTCCGTGAGACTTCGTTTGGCATCTACATAGAACAGACAAAGGATGAGCGCAGATACACCCTACCTCGTATCATTTTCACCTTCGTCCCCATTCGTCGAACAAAACGCGAATGGGGACGATTGTTATTGTGCTTTTTGACATTCAGTGGTACGTTGTCAACAACTTGTACGGACAGGTTGTATTTTTCGAGTATTCTGATCTCGTTTTTTTATCAGAAGATACCGATTTGATACACCAGTTATTCCCTCTGATACTGACCTATACGACGAACGACACAGTAGCCCCGGTTGCTACCGAGTGGACTACCTATCCCTCTCTTTTCTAAGCAACTTCTGCTCGCACATCTGCGGGGCGGAAGTTTTTTTTAATATATACTCACCGCGTGAGTACCCAGTTCGTACGTCATCCAGTCACCAAGGAGTCGGAATGTTTCAGACCAACCGTGCGATGTTCCTCAAACTGAAAAAGACCTGGGCCGTCATCACCCTCATCAGCATGTTCCAGTGGGCATGGGGTGTACCCGTGAGCCTGCTGGTACCACAGATGGGTGGGGTGGAAAAAGCGTTTGCGGCTACAATTCCAGGCTTTATTGCCGGAACGACCGGAATAGGGACACCTACCGGGGCCGTTAGCGGGTCTGGCGATGAGGCTGGTACCCACTCGATCCAGGTAATCGATTCCGCTGTCTCCTCATATCGAGGTAACGATGCGGAATCTAATACCAATGATGGGATGATAGCCACATCATTGGCTGGTACCGAAACGTTATCATTTACATTATGCGGCGAGACTCATACGACCGGTGCTTTGGCTGCGACCACAGCCAATATCACGACACTTGGGGAAGTAGCCGTTGATATCCAAACCAAGATTAACGCTGCATTTGATACTTGTAGCGTTCTGGTTTTGCCCGGCGGTGCCTCTCCCAATAAGTATTTCGACATCACGGTAAAGACGAATGCTATGGCGGATGCGACTGGCAGTCTCAATACAATCACCTTCAATGGTGGCGATGGTGGGGATCCAACCGGTCTGACCGGAGGAACTCCTACTGCAGGGACTGATGCGAGAGCAGTCGACACGTTTACTCCGGCCGCAGGTGTTACCACCAACGGTGATTGGGTTGCTGCACATGCAAATCCTTTCACGATTACCCATCAGCCAGCACCCGGTACAGCGTCAACGCTGGTAGGACTCAATTGACCTTACAACAGTAACTGCGGCTGAAGGCACATATGTCTTCACCGTGGTAGCAGCGGCATCCGGTATTACCGACGCAGCAACCAACGACTTTGTTGTAGATGCAACAGATACCTGGGTCATGGATACAACCAACCCCATCAGTTCGGTTGATACCCTCGCAGCTGATTATCTGCTGACGGAGAATCCTCTTACTGTCACTGCCACTGCTAGCGATGTAGGAGGGACGGGCGTAGAGCATGTCGAGCTGTGGTATCGCTTTGACAATGGTTCTGGATATACAGCCTATGCTCAGTTCGGTAGCGATGATACCGGTGCTCCCTATAGCTGGTCATTTACATTCCCTGATGGTCAGGGTCGGTATCAGTTCTATAGCATGGCAGTGGACGTAGCGACCAATCACGAGACTGCACCTGGTGCAGCTGACACAACCACAGTCTATGACACAGCAGATCCTGTCAGCTCGGTCAATGCTCTTGCAGCTGATTACCTCTTGGCTGAGAATCCTGTGGCAGTCACTGTCACTGCTTCTGACGTCAACGGCAGTGTCCCCGTAAGTGGCTTGGCATATGTACAGCTTTGGTATCGGTATAACAACGGCAGTGGATTCGGTGGCTGGACACAGTTCGCTGGAGACGATGCCGCCGCACCCTATAGCTGGAACTTCACATTCCCCAGTGGACAGGGTACCTATGAGTTCTATAGCATAGCGGTGGACAATGCAGGCAATGACGAAACCGCCCCCGGTTCCGCAGATACTTCTACCATTTACGACACAGCAGATCCTGTCAGCTCGGTCAATGCTCTTGCAGCTGACTACCTCCTGGCTGAAAATCCCGTCGCAGTGACGGTGAGTGCAACTGACGTAAATGGCATTGTGCCAGTGAGCGGTGTGGCCTATGCACAGCTTTGGTATCGATACAACAACGGCAGTGGATTCGGTGGCTGGACACAGTTCGCTGGAGACGATGCCGCAGCACCCTATAGCTGGAACTTCACATTCCCCAGCGGACAGGGCACTTATGAATTCCGTAGCATAGCGGTGGATACTGCGGGCAATGACGAAACCGCCCCAGGTTCTGCAGATACGACCACGATCTACGACACCACGAATCCTTCCAGCGCAGTTACCACTTCCGGGAACTACAATGCCGCCTCCTGGGCGGCTGCGGGTACCGAAATTGACGGTTCCGCAACAGATGTCAACGGGATCGTCCCTTCCAGTGATGTCGCTTCAGTCGGTATCACTCTCCAGAGAATGATCGACAGCAAGTATTGGGATGGCAATAGCTGGGAAGTCGGTTCGACTGTTCTTCCGGCTGTATACGTCGATGCCGGTGGATACACCGGTGCCTGGACCTATGATTTCAACCCTGCCGTCGATGATGAAAACGGCAGTGGTACCTACGAAGTTTATTCAGTAGCCGTCGATAATGCTGGCAATATCGGTTCCGCCAGCGGCAACATCTTCCAGTATTGGCAGACCGATGCCGATGGCAATGTCATCGTCGATAGCATCCACACCGGAGATGATTACACACCTCTCGGTCAGGAAGTCACCATCAACTTCTCCAATGTCGGTACCGGTGGTCAAATGGCCGTTGGTTATACCGCCGGTTCCCTGACCAACCCCACCACCTTCACCGGGATCCCCGGTAGCTGGGTCATCACTTCAGAGGCATCTGGTATCACCTATACCATCACCTTCAATTATCCTGATATGGACAATGATGGTATCGTGGACGGCACGACCCTCAGCGAAGCCCAGATCGTCCCCTACTATTATGATGCCGGCACCTCCACCTGGCTTCCTTTGGAAGGAACCATCACTCGTGACACCACTGCCAACTGGGTCAGAGCGGCTGGTGTGACCCACTTCACTGAGTTCACCCTCGGATCTGCCCTTGCAGTCACCGCGACCGATCTCACCCCTGACTGGGCAACTGAGAGCCAGTCAAATGTACAGATGATGAGACTCAACTTCACCAACAGCGGTGCCGTTGCCGAGACCGTCACATCCGTGACAATCGCTTCGGCCAATGATATCGATAGTGATACCTCAATCGTCACTCTCTGGGAAGACAATGGAGATGCGGTCTTCAACAGTGGTACAGATACTGCTCTGGGTACACCTGCCGGCTTCGTCGCCGGGGTCAAGACCTATGGTTCACTGACCGTCAGCATTGCCGCGGGTGCGACTGAGTATATGTTCGTCACCTACACTACGGCCGGCACTATCGTCACCGGACGTATGCTCGATGCGCGGATAAATACCGGAGGGATCACCCTCGCCAGCGGTGCTACAACCACAGGCGGACTTGATCCGGCCGGGTACACGACCGTGGACGGAGATGCGCCTGCTGTCCCCGTGATCGAATCAGTTGATAGCAATGTCGCCTCCCCTGGTTTTGGAAATGATTCGACTCCTGCTGTTGTCGTGAGCGGCTTGGCTATCGGAGATGTAGTCCGCGTCTATGACGCGGCGACCGAGGTTGCCTCTGGGACCGCTACCGGTGCCACCTTGACCTTGACCACCAGTATCCTGAGTGAGGATTCACACAGCTTGACTGCTCGTTCGACGGATGCTGCCGGCAATAGCAGCTCTGCGTCTACTGCATTCGTGTATACCTATGATGGTACTGCCCCCGTTTGGGATCTCGAGATTAATCCTCTCGTGTATACCAGCCCGACCAACAACACAATGCCCACTATTGGCTGGGACGATGTGACCGATGCGGTCAAGTATCAGGTCAACCTGGACGGTGTCGGCTGGATGAGCATCGGCGCGACCTCGAGCTATACCTTCCCGATCGCGCTCGATGATGCTACGTACACGCTGGGAGTGCGAGCGGTGGATGCTGCCGGTAACGCCAGCGACCCTGCGGCTCTTGCCACCATCACCGTGGATACCATCCATCCCAATGTCGACTTGACGTATAGCCTCAACCGGGCTGTGAGTGATGCAGATACGCTGGTCATCCTCGCCACGTTCGACGAAACCCCGGCCGGTACTCCGCTCATCGCCATCGATACGACCGGTACTGACCTCTCTGCAGTCGGTATGACCGCGACCGGCAATCCCATGGCCTGGACCTATGCATACACAGTGCCTGCCGGATCTGACGATACCGCCGTGGTCGTGATCACGAACGGCGCTGACGCCGCGACAAATGCCAATAACGTAGCCACCCACAACGCCTTCACGATCGACAATATCGCCCCCGCGGGCCAGTCAGTCCTGATCAACAACGGCGTGGCCTACAGTGCAGTTGCCGAGGTAGAACTTACCTTGGCCGCTGTCAGTGCAGCGAATATGTCTTTCAGCAATGACGGCATGAATTACAGTGCACCTCAGGCTTATGCCTCCCAGGCTGCCTGGACGCTCAGCGCTGGCGATGGGTCCAAGACCGTCTATGTCGTGTTCAGCGATGAAGCGGGCAACATAAGCACAGACCAAGAACAAATCATTCTCGATATGACCAATCCTGTTGGCAGTGCAGTGATCAATGGCGGAGCGGAATATACCAATTCCGGTACAGTCACTGTGGCGTACACGATCGCAGACACCAATATCCACACCACTCCCGTTGCCTTTAGCAATGACAACACGACATGGACTGCATACGAAGCCTCAGGCACGCCAAAGACCTGGACGCTCAGTGCTGGAGATGGCGAAAAAACCGTCTATATGCAGATCAGAGATCTAGCCGGCCAGATTTCTGTCGTTAGCGACACTATCGTTCGCGATTCAACTGCTCCTGTCAGCTCAATCACCGATACTAGCTCATCGTGGGATCGGGTGACTGATCATAACGGCAATAACAGCCATCTTGAGGCGACGCTCGTCTATACCGCAAGTGATGTCGGTGGATCAGGTGTCGAGAGTGTGGATGTTTACTACTCACTAGACTATCTGGACGATGTAGCCGTACCTACCTGGTATCATCAGACATTGACCTCAAATCCCAATACCCTGCCAGTCATCAGCCTGGTGAATGGCTCCGGAAATTATCTCGGTGATGGTGAGTACTGTTTCTACACCGTCGCCACGGACAACGTTGGTAATGACGAACTTCCTCCGGATGGCACTGAGGTCCTTGCCGACGGCTGCGACTGGGCGGTCATGATGGACACAACGGCTCCCTACTTCACGGTAGAGCCGACTGCTGATGAGGGCACGAGCTCCTCTGATTATACCTCTGGTGATATCACCATTACCTGGTCCGCTACCGACACATTGTCTGGTCTTGATGGTCAGTTTTTGAGCATTGACTGGAACACTGAAAGCGCACAGACATCCCCCTATGTGATCGAGGCCGATACTCTGTCCACAGGCGAACATATGGTATATGTCAATCTGAGAGATGATGTAGGCAATTGGTATGGCGATTATGTCAATGTGTACTTCGACAACAGCGGTCCTTCCGGTTCGTTGAGCATCAATGATTCTGCAGCCTGGACCACGTCGCAGACCGTGACTCTCGATTATTCCTTGAGCGATTCTGAAAGCGGACTGCATGCCACACCTGTCGCCTTCTCCAATGATGGCACGACATGGACTTCCTACGAATCCAACAGCGGGACCAAGAGCTGGACCTTGACCGCTGGCGATGGTACCAAGACCGTCTATATGCAGATGCGCGATGCGCTGGGTAATGTTTCCCAGACCACTGACACGATCATTCTCGATACCACGGCACCTGCCTCCGCGGCAGTCTCACCCGCCTATGGCAATCAGAACATGATGTACATCGACTTCGCCACCGCGGACGCTGGTTCCGGTGTCGCCTATACCGATATGTACGTCAAAGTCGTCGGACCTGGTTACTCGTCCGGCTGGAAGCTCCTGAACAATGCTGATTACCGGTCGACCGACCTCGCGGGTACATTCGAATACACCCCCTGGTCTGGTCCAAACACGTACTTCATCTACTACTTCGCGACCCGTTCCTGCGACAACGCCGGCAACTGCGAAGCAGTACCGACCCTGACCGGTGATTCCACCACCATCCGTGACACCACAGCACCCAATCCTCAGCTGGTCCGGGTTTCGAGTTCTGTGACCCTGACCCCGGCTGCGCCGCTTCCCGGCGTAGCGACCACTGGCACGTTTACCTTGACCAACTATGACTCCGCAGACATCACCATCCCCGCACTGGTCCTGGCGGTCCGTCAGAGTGGTGTAAATTATGACTTCGGAACGATGTACAATATCTCCATCCCAGCTGGCACCAGCTACGTCTACAGCGCCACGCGCTCGTTCGCTGCATCCCAGATCACCGAAGTGCTCAGCGCCTATCCTGCATTCCTCTATCCCGAGACGCCGGGCACCTGGTATGCACCCGACCTCGCAGACCCCAATAAGATCTACGCAGACGCGTCCGTCGTCGCGACCCGTGAATTTATCGTCATGGCTCCGACCGGTACCCTGGTCAAGGGCAGCACAGCTCGTGTCTACAAAGTCGATACCGGTGTGGTCCATCCTATCCCCTCAGCCCTCATCTTCATCTCCAACGGCTGGTCCTGGGGCAGTATCGTGACCATCAGTGACGCCGCGCTGGCCTACTATTCTGTGGGTGCTGATATCGCCTACAACGTGCAT
>CAYOQW010000062.1:0-7199 GCA_964406175.1 uncultured Candidatus Saccharibacteria bacterium | reverse complement strand
GTCCAGAAGATCACCGAGATGAACGCGGCAGTTCCCAGCAGATAGCGTTTTTTGAATTTGCGTCGTCCCGGCTGTTCGATGGCGACCGGTCCGACCCGAAAGAGGGAAGCCGAATTACTCATGTGCAATGACGACAGCAGGATCGAGAAAACCAGCAGCAGTACCGTGAGCAGGACCACCATGAGAACGTCGCTGTAGCGTCTGCCCCAGAAAAAACGATAAAAATACAGCAGCACGATGTGCACGGTGAACAGATCGAACGCATCAATACCCAGGTATTCCAGCAGCTGCCAGAACCACCTGGACCAGCCTGGTTTTGGGATCAGACTGAACACAAGATGCATGCCGAAGGCAAATCCGAGCCCGATGGAGATGAAACCGATCGAGGGCGGCCACCGATTGATAGGGTCAATAACGGCAATAGGCACAAAGCGGCAGATCAGCGTCGAAATCGTGGCGATGCCTGCGAACACCAGACCCAGCCGGAACGCCTGCCGATAGCGGGCCTGATGATTTTCATGGGTATGCAGATAATGCCCCCAGTACATGCCGAGCAGGAGGACCGGCATGTACTGCAGGATGGGGAACCGGTTCAGCCCTTCATCACCGACAAAAAGTGCTTTCAGCTCCCGAAATGGACTGGGAAGTACGATCGGGTAGAGCACATAGGCCAGCAGATACAGGGCATACCCTGCCTCCAGGGTGGTCAACAAATGCCGGGATATCCGTGCATAAAACGGCCGGAAGAGGACCATCGAGATCGTATAAAAAAAGAACGGGAACAGGAATTCCGTAAAGCTGGGGAGATCGATGAAGAACAGTATGCGCAGCAGTGCCTGCCCGAAACCAGGCACATCCTCCAGCCGGAGCGTCTCCACGCGTGCCATCACCGCGAGGAAGTAGTATCCACACAAAATGAAAAATGCCCGGCCCGCGACCTTGCGCACAAATGGCCCGTAAGAAGCCGGTTTCTCTCTGAGATAGGAAAAATATAGCGATGCTCCAGAGACTAACAGAAATGTCACAAAGCACAGCACATTGCCGGTACGGGCGACCGCATTGAGCACCTGATTACTGTCGTCATGAAAAAAATAGAGCGCATGCGCCAGGACCATAAGCAACACTGCTGTCCCCCGAAGGAGATCAAGTGAATGCTCTCTGGGTGCATGCTGCAGTTTCTGTGGTCGCTTTTCCATGGTTCTATCTATGTATTTACCCGATGAGACCTGTCCCTATAGTATACATGGTTTTCCAGCATAAAACCACCGTTATGCCTGACATAACATGATCAGACCCCTTGGTGCTGTTCAGTATACCACTGTCTCATGACAAAAAAAGGAAGCAGGCAATGTGCCCTGCTTCCTTTCGTATGGTCACTCACACCAAATTTACAGCGGGACAACCTTGCTATATGACGAAGTCACCTGTTCGTTGTAGGTTTTGAGCTGCTGTTCGAGCTGGTCGAAGACCGCCGTATCATTGGGCTCAACCTTGGTCAGGCTCTGTGCCATGGCTACGATCTCGTCCTCGGTCAGACCATCACCATACAGATCGATGCTGTTATCACCTTCCTCTACGTGCAGGTTGAAAGAGGTGGAGCTCGGAGAACCAGGATACGCATAGACATTCAAGGTCAAGGTAACGATCTGCCCGAGCACGGTGATCTCCCTGGTCGACGTGGTCATATTGGGATCGACATAGGGCTCTGTCCCGGGTACCGGCTCAGGGGTCAAGCCGGGGTCTGATACGACCTCAATCGCCGTTCCCACGGCAGCAGTAACTTCGCTCTGCGGTTTTTCCAGGAGCTGCTCGAGCCGGGACACGGAATTCACATTGATGGACAGGCTCTTGTACGCTACCGGGGTCTGGCTCACCGCATCAGCGCTGTAGGCGACAGCGCCACCATTGCCATAATACAGGGACAGATTGTTGTAATCATAGCAACCGGAGCTGGTGAGCATGAGTCCCTCGGGGAGCGATTTCGGATAGTAGTAATTCACCGATGCCTTGCCGGCGATAGATCTGAAGTCAGGAACGGTCGGCACATAGGGAGTGTTCCAGCGTTCTGCCTGCAAGTCTGCGGCGGCCTGCAAAGCAAGTCCTTGAGCACCATCAGCAGACGTGACCTCCACCATCGACCGTGCGATCGCGAGCGTCTCAGCCTCATCTGTATTGTAAGTTGAAACATCGATGTAGGTACGGCCCAGCTTGAACACAATAGATATGGAATTCGAGGACCCGGACCCCTCATAGGTGTACGTTGTGGTTCGCAAAGTCCCGCTCTGTCCATTGACATCCACTGTCTTGTCGGTGACCTCATAGTCTGGAGCATCTCCCATGTTCTCTTTCATGCTGGCCAGGTCCTGGTAATACCCGGTCTCGAACGGGTCCTTTTCAGACAAGCGAACGTTGAGCGACTTCTGATTTGAAGGACCGGTGACGTAGCATTCTGCCGATGCATTGTAATCATAGGCTGAATAGCTGTAGCTCAACGATACTTCACTCGACATTTCACCACTGACCATCTCGTCATAGGCTTTTTCAGGCATGAAGTCTCTATAGAATTCAGTGTTCATGTAGATCGAAGGGTCATTGTAGAAGATATCTCCCATCGTAAGCCCCTCCGGGATCTGAGCAGGAACGAACAGACCGACAGGAGCGGTGTCGATGATATTTGAAATGGACAGTTGGTTTGCTTCCATGGATTTTTTCTGCATATCGAGTGTCATCTGGGTCGTATCAACCACTTCGATACCAGCAGGTGCCGTGAACTGGAAGACCTCATCCGCACGGTCAGGGCTGATCGTCTCCTGAAGCAGGACTTCAGAGCGATACATGAGCTGCGGGACGCCATTCACATCGCCCCATTCCTCGAACTTGACCTGTTCAAAGGTGTCGGTATCAACCCAGAAGGTCGTGGTAGTAGATGATGGGTAGGGAGCCGGAAGGGAAATGACCCCAGGAGAAGCACCGACGATACCGGATGAGGCGGAAACCGAACCGGTACCGGCTGCATCAGTGGTCATGACAAGGGTCCCGCTTTCACCAGAGGTCCCGGCTGATCCAGTAACCACAGTAGTCACTCCTGTGGAGGATACGACCAGGCCATCTGCCCCCATGACGTTCGGATCGTTGAGAGCTGCTGAGACAGGGCCAACGGTTGAAACAGTGGTGATCGTCGAATCAGCTGAATAAAATACGTTCGCGGCAACACCGAATTTTTCCATACCGGTCTGGTCGTACACGTATTGAAGTTTATACGTTTCCTTACCATTGACCGTTTCCTGTCCCAGGACCTCTACATTGCCGTACAGTTCCTTGAGTTTCAACAAGGTATCTTCCTGGATCTGCTGCACGTTCTGGGTCTGGGTCGTATTTTCCTCTGCGGGATCGACACTTTTGAGCGTCTCAGTGGTCACGGCATTGGTCTGATAGGCCATGGTACCATACCCGCCGGCAGATGCGCTGGAAAGCGCGCTCACTGCTTCATTCACTGCGTTCCAATTGGTCTTGGATGCCTTTTTAGCGCCACCAGTGTAGCTGTAGGTCCAACCGTTGCGATTGAGGTTGATCGAGGTGATCTCACCCTGTTCGTCCTTGGAGATATACAGGTAGGAGTCGCCCATGGACCAGGATTCATTGGTGTCCGTGGTGCAGAAATAACCGTTCTCATTGGCCACGGGCATGGCGCTGCGTGAATACCACATACCGTAGTAGCCGTAATCCTGCATACAGCCGGTCATGCGGTCGATACGGTGTACGACATCGGAGCTTTCCTGAAAACTGGTAATGTTCGATGCCAGCTTGGTCAGGATCTCCTGAGCGGAAGCTTCCTTGCGCGAAAGCGGCGTTTTCTTGAAACCATCCTTGATGCCTGGATAGAGCAGTGCTCCGCCGATGATCGCCACGACGACGAGTGACGTGATACCAACCCTGACCAGAGCGAACCGGGGCTTGAACAGATCCTTGACCGCCATAGAGAACTCCTGAATAAAATGAGGTTTATCCGCACGTGGAGCTGATGACTGCTGAACGGTCCGGGCGCCCCTGACCAGGACCTGTGCTCTGAGAGAACCGACGAACTCGGCTGAAGGAGAAGCTGAAGAATGCGATTCGATCATGGTGCGCACCATGATGGTCTCTTCTTCATTCATTTCGGGCAGTCCGGTCCGTTTACCCTCCAGGAACAGTTCGAGATATTGCTCAATTTTTTCAACTGATATCTGAGTATCCATTATACTGTCCCTCCTACTGCCTGTAAAAACGGTATGCGCTGGTCTCTGAGTGTCTGCAGTGCACGGTATTGCCAGACCTTCACGGTATTCTCATTGGTATTGAGCGCATCTGCCACTTCCTTGCGGCTGTATTCACGATAAAATCTGAGATAGATGACCTGAGCCTGATTTTCAGGCAGCAGTCTGGACAGCTCCTTGAGCAGATTCTCCTCCGTGATGCTAAGGGTGCTCTCCGCTGTCTGTGCGGCCGGCAACTCCCACCCGCGGTCCTCCATGAGAGCATCCACTGATGTGACCGGCATCGCATATTCCTGAGTCCAGAACGATTTGATCTTATTGGTGGCGATGCCATAGAGCCAGGCTCGGAAGCCCTTGGTGAGGACTACGGTCGGCAGGGCATCGCATACTTCCAGGAACAGGTCCTGGGTCAGGTCTTCTGCCTCTGCCTGTGTACCGACCCTCCTGCGCACGAACCGGAATACCGGTCCGATGTACTGCTCGTACAGGGTGGTCAGTGCCGAACTGTCGCCTGTCTGGTAGGCTGCGACGAGCTGTTCATCGTTCATGGGGATCCTCATGATTTGACGTCCACCAGTAGAGTGTGGAGGGCGGGTACAGATAAAAAGCTTACACCGTAGATGGTGGCTGAAAACTGGAAAACTGCAGCAAAGCCTGCCAGCTGAACCTGAGAAGTCTTCCCGGCGGCAGCGAACCTGGACCATTCTTGCGTTCCACATGCCGTACCTCGATCTCCCTGAGCTCGCCCACATTACCCGCGATCACGGCCAGAAATATGTTCGGGGCCAGGGTATCGAGGGCCATCGACCGCACGCTGTTCACTACAAAGTCCCGGCGCATGAGCCGAAAGGGTGAATTGCAGTCTTCGATCCAGAGACCAAAACGCATGCGGATGTATCGTCGTACGGCAGAACTCAGAACAAGGCGATACCAGCGATCCCGACGTACGCTCCTCGTACCGATCACGCACTGGACGCCTTCTTTTTCTTCATAGAGCACCTGAAAATCCTCAGGAAGGAACTGCCCGTCGCTGTCCACTTGGAATACCCAGTCACCCGAGGCTGCCTCGTAGCCATCCCTGATGGAACGACCGTGCCCGAGGTTGGAAGTATGATGTACGACGGAAAGGAGAGGAAGCTCTGATGCCAGTTGATCCAGGATCTCAGAAGTCCCATCGGTACTCGCGTCATCTACCACGATCATGTCAGAACCCAGGATCGTGCTGACGATCGTCTGATAGTACTCTCGCACCTGCGCTTCGATGACCTCTTTTTCGTTGTATACCGGCATGACGACCGTAACTGACAATGGTTATTCTCCGATGATCTTGATAAGTACTCTCTTCTTCCGCTTCCCGTCGAACTCGCCATAAAATATCTGTTCCCAAGGGCCGAAATCAAGCCGCCCTGCCGTAACTGCAACTACCACTTCCCGTCCCATGACCTGACGCTTCAGATGGGCATCGGCATTATCCTCGCCGGTCCGGTTGTGAAGATAGCTGCCCACGGGCTCGTGGGGTGCAAGTCCTTCTAACCATTTTTCATAATCCTGATGCAGTCCGCTTTCATCGTCATTGATGAACACACTGGCCGTGATGTGCATGGCATTGACCAGGCAGAGACCCTCCTGTATGCCGCTCTCATGCAGGCTTTTTTCTACCTCCCGGGTGATGTTGATGAACCCGCGCCGGGACGGCACCTCGAACCAGAGCTCCTGACGATGACTTTTCATGGGATCTCCTAGGCTTTGATACGTTCTTTTTCTTTTTGCAGCTGCACATAGCGGTCGTAGTGACCCTTCAGGGCGACCAGCTCGGTATGCGTCCCGCGTTCGGCGATCACGCCGTCTGACAGGAACACGATCTCGTCCGAATTCATGACCGTCGAGAGGCGGTGGGCGATAGTGATCGTCGTGCGGGTTCTGGAAACCTCGTTCAAAGCATTCTGCACCTCGACTTCTGACTCACTGTCCAGGGCGGATGTGGCCTCGTCGAGGATCAGGATGGGAGGGTCCTTCAGAATCGTCCGGGCGATGGATACCCGCTGCCGCTGTCCACCAGACAGCTTCATGCCCTTGTCTCCGACCACGGTCTGGTACTGCCGGGGCAGCTGCATGATGAACTCGTGACAGTCCGCCTTGTGAGCAGCCGCGATGACCTCTTCCTCGGTCGCAGCAAAACTGCCGTACCGGATATTATTGAAGATCGTGTCATTGAACAGAAATGTGTCCTGCAACACCAGGCCTATCGAACCACGGAGTGCATGCAGGTCCCAGGTCTTGAGGTCCCGCCCATCGACCAGGATCTGCCCGCCGTTCACATCATAGAACCGTTCGAGCAGTTTGGTGACCGTCGACTTACCGACACCCGAAGGCCCGACGATGGCCAGCTTGTAGCCTGGCGATGCAGCAAAGCTGATGCCTTTAAGGATCTCTGCCTGACCAGGGTAAGCAAAATGAACATCCCGGAACTCCACGTTGCCCTCCACTCGTCCTGGTGCAAACCCGTCCGTCGGGGTCTCTATGGTCGGAGTGATCTCCAGCAATTTCTGCACCCGGGCGATGGAGCTGAAACCTTCCTTGAAGGTACTGTAGAGGTCAGAAATATCATACATAGGCTGATAAATGTAGAACGCCCACATGGACAAGAGCAGAACATCCCCGATCGACATCTGACCGCGAAATACGAAGTAGGAACCCGTGGCGATGATGCTCAGGCGGGCGAGGTTGATGAGGGTCCCCTGCACAAAACCGAGCTTCTGCCAGGCCAGAGTCTTGGCTTTCAAAGCCTCGTGGCTGAGCTGATTGTTTTCCTTCAGGTAGCCCATCTCCTGGGTCTGGGCCGTGAACGACTGCACCACCATGACCGAGTCGAGTGCCTGCTGGGCGCTGCCATGCAGCTTCTCCATCTTGTTGTTGATGACATCCTGCACCCGGTTGATATTGCGG
>CAYOQW010000061.1:0-7249 GCA_964406175.1 uncultured Candidatus Saccharibacteria bacterium | reverse complement strand
CCGCTGAGCATCAGCCCGTAGGCCAGATTATTCACATCCTCTGAGGTGAGGGCGAAGTGTGTCCACTGCTTGAGTTTGCCGAGCTTCAAGGCGTCAAGTTTTTCACGGAGCAGGTACTCGACCGACTTCACATCATGATTGGTGGTCTGCTCGATCATCTTGACCCGCTGGGCGTCAGCCACGGACAACTCAACTGCCGCCTTGCGCAGCTTCGTTTGTCCAGCCCTGGTGATCGGCTGCCCGATCTCGTCGAGGAACGAGACGAGGTATTCCACTTCCACGAGGAACCGGTACTTGATGAGCGAGTACTCAGAAAAGAACGTTGCCAGAGGTTCCGTGACCGACTGATAGCGGCCGTCGAGGGGAGATAGAGAAGTCAGCATGCAAAACCCTTAAGTACTATTTTTTCTATGCCGAAGCCACCAGGACTTCACGTGAGGGATGCTCAAGGTTGACAGAAGGTAACCTCCCGTTGGAACGAGAGCGTTCAGGAACGGTTTTGGCGTACCACTGGAGATCATGAAGAGGACCACACAGGCATACGTAACTGCTGACACCAGGATCTTCCTCGCCCAACTCGTTTCCCAAGCCTTATCAGCTTCTACCCGGAGGTTTCGTTCCTGGATCTGTAAGAGGACCTTTTTGATCTCCGATGTCTCCATTGATCACCTCACGATAGTTTCTTCCCGGCCCGGTCCGGTCGAAATATATCTGATCTTGACCCCGACAAAGGTTTCCATGAACTGCAGGTATTCCTGGGCCTTGACCGGCAGCTCTTCAAATTTCTGAAGATTCACCGTACTTGCCTTCCACCCGGGGAACGTGCGGTACACCGGCTCGCTGTTGTCGAGGACATGTGTGTCGCTGGGAAAGACGTCTGTCTGTTTGCCTTCATACTCATAGGCGACGGCCACCTTGATCTCGTCGAGCTCGTCCAGGACATCGAGCTTCATGATAGCCAACTCGTCAGCTCCGTTGATGACCGCAGCCTGCTTGACGACGACCAGATCGAGCCAGCCGACGCGACGAGGCCTGCCGGTCGTAGCACCGAACTCATTGCCACGTTTGCGGAGATAGTCTCCGGTCTGGTCGTGAAGTTCCGTAGGCAACACACCTTCGCCTACGCGGGTCGTGTATGCCTTGACGATCCCGAGAACATGATCGACTTTGCTGGCGGGCAGACCGGAACCGGTACAGGCTCCGCCAATAGTAGTGTTGGACGAAGTAACGAACGGGTAGGTGCCATGGTCGATATCGAGCCAGGTGCCCTGCGCTCCCTCGAGGATCAACGTCTGTCCGTCGTCATAAGCCTTATTGACTTCGTACGCACCGTTGACCAGCCGGTCAGCGAGCCAGGGTCCGCAGACGGCTAAGGTTTTCAAGTATTCTGATGTCGTGCTCGAATCACAGCCTTCCTGCGAACAGAGCGTCCGGACCCGATTGATCAGCAGGTCCAGATGCCTGAGCTCCTGCATCAGCAGACCGGTACGTTTGACCTTGTCCACGTAGCAGGGACCGATACCCCTGCCGGTCGTCCCGATCTTGCGGCTCAGCTCGCTGACGTCACGTTTCTTGTGGAACGGAAAGATCATCTGGGCACGGTCCGAGATCATGACCCTCTGAGCGACCTGGTCCAGCGTGATGCCTTTGATGGAATTCGCTTCTTCCCAGAGACCGACCGGGTCGATCACCATGCCATTGCCGAGCAGGCATTTTTTCTCATGAAGAATGCCGGAAGGAAGCAGATGAAAAACGCGCTTCTCACCCTTCACCACGACCGTATGTCCAGCATTCTGCCCACCCTGGTAGCGGACGACCATATCTGCATGATCCGAGATCAGATCAACAACTTTTCCTTTGCCTTCGTCGCCCCACTGAAGCCCGATAACTGCCTGAGATGGCATACTGTATCCTTTTGTGAAACTAAGATTTGAAAACCAGAGATCCCAGTCCAGCCAGGAACTCCTGCCGGAGTATGGAGTACATCTTGATATCTCGAAAAGTCCCTTTGATTCTATCATGCTGGCGCAACACACCCTCAAACGTCATCCCTGATTTTTCCATGACCCGTGATGATCCGATATTGGGTGTATCACAGATAGCTTCCAGGCGATTCAGGTTCAGCGTTCGAAAACCAAAGGCGATAACCTTCTTCACCACCTCGGTCATGAGACCTCGCCCCCAGTACTCCCGCGACATGGCATATCCTATCTCGCCACGACAAGCCGACTCCTCAATCGTTACGATCCCACAGGTGCCAATAATCTTTCCTGTTTCCCGCAACTCAAGGCCCCAGTCTGCCGGTTGTTTGCGATCGTATTTGTCCAGGACAAATCGAATGAATGCAAGAGAATCCTGCTCTGTCCGGTGAGTATCCCAGGTGAGATACCGGGTCACTTCTGGATCGTGGGCATATTCAAACACGTCGTGGGAGTCACGCAGTTGCAGCTTGCGAAGGACAATTCGAGGGGTGTGTAAGGTTATTAGATCCACAGATAGTTCACTCAATGAAAATGATCAGCGAATGCTCCCATCGATCAATCCCAGGATCCGTTTCGCCGCGAGCGCTGCGTTGCCCGGATCAATGACGGTCATGACCGGGACACCGGACGGCATCTGGAGGCTGGAATGCACGTTCACCAGATAGTCAGACTTGTCCGAAAAAGGAGGGCACGCGATGACAGGATGGACACTTTGAGCTGCCACGACGCCGGAGAGGGCGTTCGAACGCCCGGCGATGGTGAGGTAAACAACCGGCTCAGCCGATTCGTTCAAAAGTCTGACCGCATCGAGGACCACATCGGGCTTCTTGTGCGCAGAGGCCACCAGCACCTTGACCGCGATACCGGTATGTTCCAGACCTTTTTCGATCTTTTTGGCATGTTCCATGTCTGATTCGCTGCCCATGATGATCTCGACCACAGAACCCTTCAGGATGCCTTCGCGGCGAAGCGCGTGACGAAGACGAAGTGCCGGCAGAGGCGGATTGGACCCACCCTTGTCGAACGTGGTGCCGGTCATCTGCTCATACATGGTGATATAAACATTGGAGAACCGTTCGATCAGAGCAGCCGGTATCTCCGGCAGTGGACCGTCGCCCATGAACCCCTGATCGCGCAGCCAGATGCGGAGGAATTCCTTGTCGTAGTATTCAGGTTCCTGGCCTTTTTCGAGCCGCTCGGCATAGGTATCGGCTTTCCAGAAACGGGAAGAATCAGGGGTGTGCACCTCATCGATCACCATGATCGTGCCGTGTTCGTCCTCTCCGAATTCATATTTGGTGTCGACCAGGATAAGCCCCTGTTTGGCTGCCAATTCAGTGCCCCGCTTGAACAGAGCGAGGGCATACTCTTCGATCTTTTTCCACTTGGTGGCAGGGATGATGCCCTTTTCCACGATCTCTTTTGGCGAGATCTTCTCGTCATGGCCGGTCACCGCCTTGGTGGTCGGGGTGATGAGCGGGACGGGAAATTTCTGGTTCTTCTTGAGCCCTTCCGGCAGCACATGTCCGCAGTACAGCCGCTCTCCCCGTTCATAAGCGTACCAGGCAGAGGTGGTCGTAACGCCGGAAATGTAACCGCGGACGACCACTTCGATAGGAAAAGGCTTTACGTCCTTCACGAGCATAGCGTTGGGGTCGATGACGCTGATGACGTGGTTTGGTACGATATCCTTGGTCTGGTCGAACCAGAAGGCAGAGATCTGATTGAGCACCTGTCCCTTGTACGGGACTTCGGCCAGGATGCGGTCAAAAGCCGACTGCCGGTCAGTGACCACTATCAGGCGTTTGCCGCCGCCCAACGCATAACAATCACGGACCTTGCCGCGATAGAACCCATCGAGTTCCGGAAAATATGCACTCTTCAGTGTTGGTGCCAGATGATGTGTCATGGACTCTCTCCTATGGATAATTGGTCAATGGACTAAAAAAGATGTCTGGTTGACAAGTGCGCCCCGTAACAGGGCTTACAGACGATGGTGTCCCGAACGCAGGCAACAGTCTGCAGCTGCGCGCTGATAGCCTCGACCTGTTCCTGCATGCACATGATCTTGACCTGCGGGCCGCCGTCGATCGTGAACCAGGCTGGGATCCCCTGCTCTCTCAGCTCGTGCACAAAAGCGATCATCTCGAGGGTCTGAGGGATCCAGTACATAATCGCAGGCAGTGTGGTGAACATGAGCGCATGCATCTTCAGCGCATTCGCTTCGGCAGTGCTCGCGACGAGCTCGAAATCGTGCATTTCAAGTCCCAGGCGTACAGTCGCCAGATCATGTTCTACCGTGGCAAGCCAGCCAGGATAATAAGGGCTGGTCAGGACGCTCTGTGCCATCCCGGCACGGGAACTCGTCTTCTTCTCAACACGCGAAATGACCGGGATGATCATGCGAAAACCCCAGTCAGATTCCGAATGGTGGATCGAATAGGCATAGCTGTCAGTTCCGTCGGCCAGCACTCCCCGGTCCCATTCGACAAATCCGTCAGGAATTGAGCGACATGCACTGCCTGATCCCCGCCGTGCCAGGATGCTGAGTTCACGTTCGCTGAGATGCAGTCCGGCAGACTCACAGGCAGCCGCGGTCAAAGCGGCAAAGCCGCTCGCGCTGCTCGCCAGACCGACGGACATGGGAAAATTTGCTTTCGAAGCGACCCGGGCCCTCGTTTTGATGCCGGCCAGAGCCCGCACCAATGCAAGCTGCTTCAATACTCTGTCAAGCTTGATATCCTGGAGTTCTTTGCCGTCGAATTCCACCCGGTCCTCTCTCAAGCCCTCATCAAACTCGACCGTTGTCGTCGTATGAAGTCCGCTCAGGCACATCGAGATGGACCCGTTCTGCGGCAGGACGAGTGCTTCATCTCTCTTGCCCCAGTATTTCACCAGAGCGATATTTGACGGTGCCGTCGCGGTTGCTTTCATTGATCGCCCCATAGTGTCATCCTCGCGCAGGCGGGGATCCAGAAAAAGAAAAGAAGAAAAAATATGTCACCCTGAGTGAAGGCGCCGAAATGAAGGGTCTGAGCGAATAAAGATGGATTCCCATTTTCATGGGAATGACTTCCTCAACGCACAAAGCATCAGTGTTTAAAATGCCTCATCCCCGTGAACACCATGGCGATGCCGAACTCGTCGCAGGCAGCGATGACCTCTCTGTCCTTGATAGAACCGCCGGGTTGCACGATATATTTGATCCCTATCTTCTGCACCTCTTCGATGCTGTCCCGGAACGGAAAGAACGCGCCGGAACCAAGTACACAGCGGCTAAGCTGTTCGGTGATATAGCTATCGATCCCGCTATCCGATTTACCTAGTGACTTCGCTTCGCGTTCAAGGTTCTCACGAGCTTTGAGGATGGCCAGCTTGCGGATAGAATCCACCCGATTGGGCTGACCTGCGCCCATGCCGAGCATATGAAAGAACCCGGGCTTGTATTCCCGGACGATCGAGATCTCATTGGACTTGACGTATTTAAGCGCCTCAAAGGAAAATTTACCCAATGCGTTCATGGCCTCCGGGAAATCTTTTTTAGTAACGCTCTCCCATTTCTCATACACCGCATCGTCTTCATCCTGCACGAGCATCCCGCCGTGTACTGACTTGTAGAATAATCGGTCAGCCGGTACGCTGATCTCGCCGACCTCCAGAACGCGCAGGTTCTTTTTCTTGTGTGTCTCAAGCCAGGTCGTCACGTCAGAAGTGAACGAAGGGGCGATGACCATTTCGACGAAGCGTGTATCCAGAAAGTCCATGAAATCGGTATCGACCGGACGATTACAGGCGATGACCGAACCGAACGCGGAGACGATGTCTCCTTCCCAGGCTGTTTCCAGCGCCAGCCGCGGTGCTGCGGCCGTCGCAAGCCCGCAGGGATTGGTATGCTTGACCACGGCGACAGCACAGTCAGTAAAGCCCATGATCGCTTCCAGGGCCGCATCACCGTCCACCAGGTTGTTGAACGAGATCTCCTTGCCCCAGAGCTGTTTTGACAGCATGATATTCGGGCGCGGATAGCCGGAGTCGACGAAGGACATGGCTTTCTGGTGAGGATTCTCGCCGTACCGCAGAACAGCCCCCTGGTTGAATTTCAAGCGGAGGACTTCTTCATGAGCGAGGTGCCTCGCCAACGACTTGTGCACCAGGGCATCGTAGTCTGCCGTGTGCTCGAACGCTTTGACCGCCATGCGGGCCCGGAAGTCCTGGCTGATAGCACCTTTTCCCGTTTCGAGCTCCTCTATGAGCGCCTGATAATCAGCCGGGTCGGTGAGGACCGCCACATATTTCCAGTTCTTGGCACCGGCCCGGATCATGGAAGGTCCGCCGATATCGATGAGATGACGAAGCTCCTCATCAGTGACATCTGTTTTATCGGCAACGGTATGAAATGCATAGAGATTGCATACGACGATATCGATAGGAATGATCCCGTCCTCTTCCATGCGTGCCACATGTACCGGGTCATCCCGGTTGGACAGCAGCGCAAAATGGATCCGGGGATGCAGGGTTTTGACCAGTCCCTCCGGATATTCAGCGGCACCGGTCACCTCTGCGACTTCAGTCACCGCCACGCCAGCCGTTGCGATCGCTTTTGCGGTTCCGCCGGTGGACAGGATCTCAAACCCATATTCCGTCAGTTTGCGGGCCAGTTCATCAATGCCGGTCTTATCATAGAGGCTGACGAGTGCACGTCTTTTGGTCTGCATAGGTAGCTTTTGTAATGAATTAAAAAACCCTACACGGATTCTGTTTTCCATGTAGGGTTTTACGAGGCGTCTGCCGTTTCTTTGCGTATCGGTTCTGTCATCGGCACCTGTATCGTAGGTATCCGGTAGGTGGGGAACGTTCTAAAGATATGATAGAGGAAGCTAGCTGTCAATACGCGCTTTGGTCTTCGCCGGCTTGGCTGGCGTCTCGCCGGGCTCGACGAAGAAGGATGCGAACTCTTCACCTTCCAGCGTCTCTTTTTCGATCAGGACCGATGCGATCTTGTCGAGCAACACCCGCTCGGTCATAATGATGTCTGTGGCCTGTTTGTAAGCGTATTTCATGATCGCGCTGACTTCAGCATCGATCTGGCGGGCGACATCTTCACTGTAATCCCGATGCTTCATGATGTCATGACCCAGAAAAACATCGGCTGATTCCTGCTGGCCAAAGGCCTGAGGACCCATGACCTCACTCATACCGTATTCGGTGACCATCTTCCGCGCAATGCGGGTAGCAGCGATTGTCCGCGAAAGGTCTTCGGGATGGGC